>NZ_JASJOR010000030.1:0-109728 GCF_030068545.1 Xanthocytophaga flava
GGTTTGCTCTGATCGAGAATCAGGCACAATTGTGTAGTTATGCTGGCTATGATGTAATTGAAAACCAATCGGGAAAACGGGTAGGTATGGGTCGGATCAGTAAAAAAGGCAATGCCCATATTCGACGGGTGTTGCATTTACCTTCTTTTTCAGTGGTCAAATACGAGAGAAGATTTACCGTTTTCTATCAGCGTATTTTTGAAAGAAGTTATCTGAAGATGAAAGCCTATGTAGCGGTTCAACGCAAATTGCTTTGTGTGATCTATGCCTTGTGGAAAAAAGAAGAACGGTTTCAGGCTCAGCTTGATACCACTCAGCTTAATACCACTCAGACCAGTTCCACTCAGGCTAGTTTGGTTCAGTAGAAATAAGAGTAAATACTCACAAGCCTATTGCGCTAAAAAGGTTGTAGCTACCACAGTGGGTAGCTACGCAAGATGAACGACCTGCTAAACAGGACCTGTTCTCTTTGAGAGTGTAAAGATAAGAATAGCTTAAAATAATTATAACATTTTTGTTGACTTTACAGACAGTACCTTGTGGCAAGGTTAGCGGCCTTTCCGATTGGAAAATAATTTTTTCTCACAAACCAAACAAAGCTCTATTTGTCAAAAATTTCTTTCAGACGGACAAAAAAGTAGTAATACAAGGCAAAATATTCAAAAGATAGTCAACACAGATGATTGACCGGAACTATGGTCAAAATGGTAATCGAAGACCGAGTGATCGGGCAACTATTCAACAAGGTGAGTGAACAGAAATCGAATCACCTTGCTAAATGACCAGAACTTTGTTCACTTTTTTGTTTTGACCATTTTTCCAGTCACTTTTCAGAAATATTCGAACTCTGTTCATTTTTATCTTTGACTGGAAGTATGGTCACTTTGCCTAATGACCATACTTCCAGTCGTTCTTACCATTGACTGATATTCCGTCCATAACTGAAAACTATCCGAATGTCAGTCAAACAATTGTTCTTTCTATAAATTATTGGCCCTGAAGAGTCAACGTAATACCTAATCGGAAGGTAATCTGTTCAATATAAGACTGATATACATTGCCTACATGGTGCTCGTGAACGACCTGGCTTTGGGTATTGATAAATCGGGCAGTATAGGGAGTCGATCCATCTGCATTCGTTACCGGATGGTGATGATTTACCGGATCAGGATCTGCAGGGATATTGACATTCATATATCGTACAGACCCACCCTTTGTGTAATCTGCGGATAGATCTATCCAGAATCTTTCTGGAATTGTTTTCTTACATATTGTACTTATATCCCATCGAACGCCAGCCCCCAAGGTAGCAGCAAAGGCTCCATCCTTCAAAAGTGAAGTGTTTTCCAGAGGTTTACATCCATCTGTATCCTGAGGGTCAGGGATGCTTAGATTTGTCCAGTAGTGGAAATATCCTCCCTTAGCCTGTATATAAGGAATTATTCCACCTGTTTGTACAAGATTTACCCTACCCACCAGCATAAATGAACTAAAGCTATTGTTAACATTGACATCTACCTCAGTAGAAGACCCATCACTAAACTGATACCTCTGATGTGTTTTCTGACTACCATAGCCATTGATCCCTATTTCTGCACCTACAGAAAAAGGGGTATTAGGTAGTCTGTACATACCTTGGAGATTTAGCCCACCAGCATGTTTAATATACTTTCCCATGACACCCTGAGGGCGTGAATAATTCCCTTGTAACGACCATTCCATCTGAGCTGATGCAAATTGAAAAATGGCCAGAAAGAAAATAAGTAAAAATGCTTTTTTCATAGTATGCAAGTAGTTGAGTTGAAAGATAAGATATTGTAAGAGAGGGAATTGTGATGCAATCTTCAGAGCAAAATTCATGCTGAACTTATGTGGATATACTTCCTTGTATGAGATTTATTTATATTTACTAGTTTTTTTACTGGCAATACCTATTTTATTTAGATTGTAGATAAGGCTAACGCAAAAACTTAGTGTTGGTATGAAGAAAGAATCGTTTAAAACCTGGTGTTTTCGTTTGTTTATGAACTGGTATCCTATGTACATGGGTACAGGCGGTAAGATACTGCGTATCTCGGGTGACTGGCAGGAAGTCAAGGTTCGTTTGCGTCGTAGTTTGTGGACATACAATTATGTAGGAACCATATTTGGCGGAAGCTATTTCAGTGCTTCGGACCCTTTTTATATGCTTATGTTACTTCATAATCTAGGTAAAGGATTTGTTGTATGGGACAAATCGGCTGGTATACGTTTTAAAAAGCCCGGTAAAACCACTCTATATGCTGACTTTGTAATCACATCTGCTATTTTAGCTGAGATCCAGCAACAGATACTTATTTCAGGTGAGATAGATTACTCATTTGTTGTACACTGGAAAGACAAAACCGGCAAGGTCTATGCAGAAATAGAAAGAACTGTATATATTGCCAACAAACAGCATTACCTAAAAAAACAGGCTGCCCGTCAGCTTTCTGCTCATGAAAATTCAAATTCGTGAAGGCACCATTGATGAAGTGCTTTCCGTTTATCAATCCATTCCTGAATTTCAGAATGCTCCAGCCAAAAAGGCCTATGAACAGCGTTTGTTTCATTCTAACCGATATCTGATCCTGATAGCCTGCAATTATACACAGCCTGTTGGCTTTAAAGTAGGATATGAAAAGGATGCAGATGGTTCGTTTTACAGTTGGATGGGGGGAGTTGCCAACGAATACCGCCGACATGGTGTTGCCGGGCAATTGATGGATGTAATGATACAGTGGGCTAAAGATCAAGGATATACAACTCTTCGCTTCAAAACACGTAATTGCTTCAAACCTATGCTGATCTTTGGAATAAAACGTGGATTTGATATTTATGGCATTGAACCCAGAGAAACACTGGAGGATTATAGAATTTTACTGGAAAAGAGATTATAAAAGGATAAACTTCATACTTTTACATGAGTCAAAACCAACAAGTTATAGAAACCTTATATTCTTCTTTTTCCAGAAAAGATTATAAGGGAATGGCTGCCTGTTATCATCCGGATGCTACCTTTACAGATGAAGCTTTTAATCTGAAGTCAGCAAAAGAGATTGCTGCTATGTGGCATATGTTGATTGAGTCCGGAAAAGATATGCGCATGGAGTATAGAGATATTGAGGCTGATCAACAGAGTGGGAAGGCGCATTGGGAAGCCTACTACAGTTTTTCCAGAACAGGGAACAAGGTACATAATATCATTGATGCTACTTTTGAGTTTAAAGAAGGTAAGATTATCAGGCATCGGGATTATTTCAATTTCTGGAGATGGGCAGGCATGGCTTTGGGGATGCCTGGGAAACTTTTGGGATGGACTCCACTAATCCGGAATAAAGTACAGAAAACAGCCCGGGAAAATCTGGATAAATTTATAGCCAAACATCCTGAATATTCATGAGCTTTGGAAACTTCCGTTTTTTGTTTTATAACCATATTAAACTATGACTGATTATTTAGAAGTAGTAAATGTTGTCCAGAATATCTTTATTGGGGCAGATGAACGAGACTGGCAAATGGTGCATGCTTCATTTGCGCCCAGAGTGTTGTTGGATTATACATCTATGACAGGAGGTAAACCGACAGAGCTGATACCAGAACAAATCATTGATGCTTGGAAAGCTTTATTACCCGGTTTTCAGGCTACACATCATCAGTTGGGAAATTTTAAAACAGTCATCCAGGAGAATAATGCGGATGTGTTTTGTTATGGTACGGCAACCCATTATCTACCAAATCCCAGTAATCAGCATGTATGGACAGTAGTTGGGACTTACTTGTTTCAACTGATTAAGAAAGATAATGAGTGGAAGGTGAGCAGAATGAAATTTAACTTTAAATACCAGGATGGCAATCTAGAATTACCAAAACTAGCAACCGAAAAAGTAAAATGATAAAATCCATCCAGTAGAGTGCTAACTAGTACTGGATGGATTTATAGCTACCTATATAGCATCAATGATGCATAGAATGTTTATTCATACTAAGCAGAGAAGGCGTGAGACGTATATATACCTGTGCTGAAAGCGGTGTCTTCCCATAGATACTTTCCAGTGTTTTTTCTGGCATATAAAGTGATCCCTGTAAACCTGCGTTCACATTGGTATGCAGAAATGTATATACAGTGTAACTAACTCCAAGAGTAATAGCATGTACATTAAAGCGTTGATCTGCTAATATGGGGTTTCCGGAATCTACATCTAAACCAAGTTCTTCTGACGATTTTTGTACAAATTCATAACGGCCATAGGTTGCAAAACGGTTGAGTTGTAAATTGCTTTCTGCCAGCACAGAGTGCTCTTTATGATGCCCCCCCGCATCATTAAGCCCCCATACCAGGGATGATGTCCAATGGCTATTGGGATTCAGCATTTTGCTATGAATAACAGAGGCTGTAGTTCGTTTAATGTCTTCTGACGGATGTAATTGTTCCGGACTTTTAATCCAGCCCTGTGAAAATTGCAGAGCAAAATTAGCCGTTGGGTTCAAGGAAATCCGATAGCTGTAGCTATCAAACCGGGGTTTATCAAAGTCATACCGATGTTCGTCTGGTTCACGACCTGTGAAACTGGAGCCTTCTACTTTAAACATCTTATATCTGAATCCTACTGTTGCTACTCCGAACACAATGTGTGTTGCATCCTGCCAGTGGTGACTCAGCGGTGCATCCGGATTATTAAAAGCAGAAATACGGTGCATAAAAGCTGTAGGTCCAATAGCAGGTTCGCCAGGATATCCAATATACCCAAACACATCTATATCCTTGCTAATCATATGCGTATAGCCTACACTTACTTCTGAAAACAAATCATGCGGATGTTGCCTGTCAATCAGTGGTTTCCCTTGATACGATTCACCAGACTGAAAGAGAAGGGGATATCCGTCATTTCCCATAGTTAAAGGATCTAATGACATCATGAGATGGAAAGACAGCAATCCTCTTTTGCCAATTTCCCGTTGAGCCATGCCCATAAACCAGTTAGGCACATCAAACTTTTTGCCTCCCCGACGATAATCATTGTTCAGATTCTGCCAGTTCTGACGCAGGAAAATACTCCCATGTACCATATAACTCCATTTGTGGGAATGTTTCATATAGGCATATAGTGGAGTTTCATCTGGTAGCCAGGAGGTACCTGAACCATTCCGGTTCATGGGAAGGTTTCTGGAAAACGAATGTGTCATAACAGGCATTTCATCATGATTCATATGCTCTGTATATGCAGAATCTTTTTGACTATTTGATGTGCTATCATGTTTCATTCCTTCCATGTTGTGATGTTCATGTTGGGCAATAGCAGGATAGATGCTGAAAGTCAGCATTAGCATAAAAAATATTATTTTCATATCAAGGGTATTAAATGGTGTTGAAGATCTGATTAGAATAGAAGCAATCCAATAGTTTATAGAACAGCTTCATATAATAAAAAATTGGGTCTCTGTCAGAGCTAGTATCAGATAATCAGCTTCCTGTATTGGAGATACAAAGGAAGAGGAGGTATTTTCAATTTTGTAGTAAATAGAAAGAATGTACTATTGTCAGCAAGTGGAAAGGCTGAATAAAAAAGTGAATAAAACGTACTGACTACATTCTTCTCTGAAGGGGTTTTACACGATTGACTATGTGAAGCTACTTGCCAAAAAGCGGACAAACTGTAGCAATCCTTAGTTGTTGAGCGACAAGTCTGTTGTGTATGGCATGGACATTCTCTGGTACAAGTCTTCTGTGTTTCGGCTGGGAGCAGGAACGAGAGAAGAATCAATACCAGAGATGCTATGTTTTTCATATGGAGTGGTTTTTACAATTTTCTTATTTTATATGGTCTCGCCTTTATATCCGGCTTTTCCAAGAGCTTCTGATACTTCTTCTGCCTTCACATTTTCTGTTTCTACTTCTAACACCTTGTCTGGACTTGTCAGATCTACTTTCCAGTGGTCTATGCCTTGTACTGCATTCAGGTGTGGAGTTACTTTGGCTATACAGCCATCACATTTGATATTGGTTTTAAATTTTAGTGTCTTCATAACTTTAGTGAATTTGATACTACAAAGATAGCAGGGGATAGAAGGTATACTGTTATATAATTGTCGCTATCATGTGTATAATTTTGGTGTAATCTTACAAATATTAACACTGTTTACTGGTACATTCCTGTGTAACTAGCTCTGTTTCAAAGGTTGCATGCTGAATATTCATATGTTCCAGTTCATGCCGGAGTTTCTTCTTGATCTGATCTGCTGCTTCAAAATCCGTATTGCTATCCAAAACCAAATGGGCTGTGAGTGCATTTTCAGTTGTGCTTATAGCCCAGATATGAATATGGTGTATTTTGTGAATACCTTTTATCTGTAAAGCTTTTAATTCTACCTCATCAAAATTAATGTCTTTGGGCACACCATCCAATGAAAGAATAATGCTATCTCGCAATAGTCCCCATGTTCCAATCAGAATCACAACAATTACAATAAAGCTGGTAATACTATCTACCCAGTACCAGCCTGTGGCAGAGATGAGTAAACCCGCAAAGACTACTCCTAACGATACCAGCGCATCCGCTACCATATGCAGATAAGCCCCTTTAATATTCAAATCGGTATGCTGACTTCGAAAAAAGAGAAATGCTGTCAATGAATTAATTAGAATTCCCACACCTGCAACAATTGCCACTTCACGGCCTTCTATGGGTTGAGGGTGATTTAGTCTCATGGCTGCTTCGTAGCCAATGCCTCCAATTGCAATCAATAGGATAACTGCATTCAATAAGGCAACCAGTATAGTAGTTTTTCGATAACCATAGGTGAATGTGTGGGTTGGCTTTACTTTGGCAAGACGAAATGCCAGGAGTGCTAATGCCAGACTGGCTACATCACTCAGATTATGACCCGCATCTGTAAGCAGAGCCAGTGATTTGGAGTATAAGCCCACCCCGGCCTCAATAACTACAAACGCCAAATTGAGCACAATACCTACCACAAAAGCTGTGTTTATATTGGTGATTGGGCCATGCATATGTCCATGATCGTGTGAATGACTGTGCCCGTTATGCGAATGTGTATGTGCCATAAGATGCAGTAGTAATGGTTGTAAAGTTGCGTACAATCAGGAATCTAATTTTTTCCAGCGTAACCGAAGGCTATTGCTTACTACAGATACAGAACTCAATGCCATCGCAGCTCCTGCAACCATGGGATTGAGCATATACCCATACAATGGATAAAGAATACCTGCTGCAACCGGAATACCTATCAGGTTATAGATAAATGCCCAGAACAGATTTTGCCGGATAGCATTGACTGTCAGACCGGATAAACGAATGGCTTGAGGGATACGTTGCAGATCGGATGAAATAAGTGTCATTTTGGCGACATCCATAGCAATGTCTGAACCTTTGCCCATCGCAATACTTACATCTGCCTGTGCAAGTGCCTGTGAGTCATTGATGCCATCACCCACCATTGCCACAACGTTTCCCTGTTGTTGCAAGTCTTTGATAAAATCTGCTTTCTCAGATGGCATTACCTCTGCCTTATAGTGCCGTATACCGACTTGTTTTGCTACTGCCTGAGCTGTATGTGCATTGTCCCCTGTGAGCATATAAATTTCAATGCCATTCTTTTGCAAACGACTGATTGCCTGAGAAGATGTCTTTTTAATTGTATCTGCAATAGCCAGAATAGCTAACAATGTGTTGTCTTCTGAAAAGAAAATTACCGTTTTACCTTCTTTTTGCAAATTTTGGGATTGATCTTTTAGTGTAGAATCAGCAGAAATGGCATTTTCTTCCATAAAGCCTTGACTACCTATCCGATAGGTTTTGCCCTCATACATGGCTTCCACACCTTTTCCTGTGATACTTTCAAAAGAGTCCAGCGGTACAGATTTGATGCCTTCTTTGCGTAGTTTTCGTACAACTGCCTCTGCCAATGGATGCTCTGATTGCGATTCAATTCCCAACAAAATGGATTGCTGCATACCAGATAATGAAGCGATTGAATGCATATCAGTCACCTCTGGTTTTCCTTCCGTAATGGTTCCGGTTTTGTCCAGCACAATAGCTGTAATTTTATGTGCTAGTTCCAGGCTTTCTGCATCTTTAATCAAAATGCCATTTTCTGCACCTTTACCAACACCTACCATAATGGCAGTAGGAGTTGCCAGACCGAGAGCACAAGGGCAGGCTATAACCAAAACGGTGACCAGCGCCAGTAAGCCTTGTGTAAGAGCATTGTCTCCTCCAAAGATTTGCCAGAGTACAAAGCTCAGCATAGCAATACCAATGACTACCGGTACGAAGATACCTGCAATTTTATCTACCAGTTTCTGGACAGGCGCTTTGCTACCTTGAGCTTCCTGTACCCGTTGAATAATGTGCGCCAGTAAAGTATCACTTCCTACTTTCTCTGCTATAAACCGAAAACTTCCTTTTTGATTGACTGTACCTGCCAGTACTTTTAACCCTTCTTTCTTTTCCACAGGTATTGGCTCTCCGCTGATCATGCTTTCGTCTACAAAGGAACTGCCTGATAGTACTAAACCGTCCACGGGTATTTTATCTCCTGGACGAACCAGTAATTTATCTCCAACTTGTACCTCACTGATAGTGATTGTTTGTTCCTGTCCTTCCGGAGTGATTCGGGTAACTTGTTTGGGTTGTAAACCAATGAGTTTTTTGATCGCAGATGAGGTATTGGATTTTGCCTGCTCTTCCAGCATTTTTCCTAATAGAATAAAAACAATGATTACGGCAGCAGATTCAAAATATACATGTGGATGTAAACCTCTGTGATGGAAAAATTCGGGATACACTGTAGTGAATACACTAAATAGAAAGGCAATCCCAGTACTTAATGCTACCAGGGTATCCATATTAGCATTGCCATGACGAGCCAGTTTAAACGCATTTACAAAAAAGCTTTTACCAAATACAGACAATATAACTGCCGTTAATACCATCATAATCCAGTTGCCATAGGGAAGATCCATCCAGAACATCCCAATAATGACTACAGGTATGGCAAGAACCGCTGACCAGACAGTTTTGAACTTTAACGCCAGGTAATGCTTTTGTTGAGCCTCATCCTGAATATTGCGACCTTCTGTCTGTTCCAATACCAGATCATAACCAACCGATTGAACCGCTTTACGGAGTTCCGCTGTGTCAAGAGTGCCTGGAATATATTCTACCTGCGCTGAGCCATTGGCATAGTTTACGGAAGCATTCACTACTCCTTTCTGAACCTTTAAAATACTTTCTACACTAATAGCACAGGATGCACAGGACATTTCCAATACAGGAAAGGTTTGTTTCAGTGTAGCTACATCATAGCCAAGATCCCGAATGGAACGTACAATTTGGGGAATGCTGTTTTTTTGCGGATCAAGGCCGACTTTCGCCCATTCATTATTTACGTCTACGCTATGGTTTGTAATGCCATCAATTTTATCTAATTCCTGATCGACAAGCATTGCACAATGTTGATTGTCTACTCCAACCAATGGAATTTTAACAGATGTGGTATGTTGAGTTGTTGTTTCCATGACAGCTTTGTATCAACGTGTTGTTATGATACAAAAGTATACCTTCAATGCCTGAATAGTATTACATAATTTTCGGGAAGTATTGCAAGATTTTCGGTAAAGCTTTTATCAGTTAACCATTAGGCTTTAAAATAAACCTCTGATACAAAAAAAATCAACCACTTATTCTATGGATCTATTTTTGAATGAAAGATAACAAATCTATTCTTTGCCATCAGCATGATCCCAGCATCAGTTTCTCAAGTAGCTTATAAAGATAAATGGGTAAGAGCCATTATTCTGCCCCTTATGTTATCCTTTCAGTTATATCTGGACTATAGTGAAGATTTTTGGGATTGGAAGTTGGTATATTGCATAGTTGCAGATATTCTGACTGCTATTTTGGTTTGGGAGTTGGTACGAATGGTTGTTCTACTATTAGATCGTTATTATCACTGGCAGAATGGTTTTCTGAAACGATTGTTACTCCAATTGCTGATAACTGTTCCCGTCTGTCTGGTACTTATCATTGGTATCACCTGGACGACTTACACATTTATTGTTACGTCACATGATCCCAATCTATGGATTTACTTTTATAGAATTGATTTACCTGTTATTGCTATTTTGTTGTGTATGCTCAATTTTATTTATGTAAGCCTTTACTTCTATCGCTTCCACCAACAACAAAGCTTCGCTATGCCATTGGCAGAGAAACCCATTGAGGAGGAAAGAAATGTGCCTTTACCAACACCTGAGAATAGCCGACTATTGATAAAATCAGGTAAGAAAGAATTAATTCTTAATATATCAGAAGTTATAGGGGCATTTGTTACAGATGGAATTTGTTGGGTAGTAACTACAGAAGGGAAGAAATTGGTTGTGGATTGTTCGTTGGATTATCTGGAAGTAGCATTGAAAACTGGCAATTTCTTTCGGGCTAATAGGCAATTGATTCTTTCTCGTATCTTGGTAAAATCAATTCATTCTGATACATATGGAAAAATAAAAGTAGTGCTTAAAGAAGGTAGTGGAGTATCAGGAGAAATCTTTGTGAGCCGAACTAAAGCAGCAGAATTTAGGAAATGGATAAAAACGGAAATAGCATTTCATGGTTGAAGAAATATCATTTCAGCTAAAAAGGGGATTTAAAGGCTGGAAATGAAAGAATATGGATCTTGTTTTGAGTGATCAATAGTATCTCGTTCACTCAATTGTTTCATTCATTCAAAACAAGTAACTATGAAAGCTTATCTGATGAGTATTCTACTCCTTGCCAGCTGTCTGGGTTGTAAAGAAGATGCTACCCAACCAATTGTGACCAACAATCCACTGACTTCTTCACTTGACCAGACAGTTCATAGCGCAGTCGAAAAATATGCTTCTGCATCCAGTACCGGAGGATTTGTGATTGGAATCTTTCGCAATGACAGTACATTTATTTATCGGTATGGACACAGCAATAAAGAGGCACATCAACTGCCTGATGAAAATACTATTTTTGAAATAGGGTCAATCTCAAAAACCTTTACTGCTGCACTTATGGCTGATTTTGCTGCTAGCCTCCAGATAAATCTGGAAGAGCCAGCCAGTAAATTTTTACCTCTTCCTTCTTTGGAAAAAAATGGAATTCAGGTAAAATTAAAAGATCTACTCAATCATAGTTCCGGATTACCCAGACTGCCTGACGACCTGGTAAATGGAGCAGATGCTCAGGAACCCTATAAGCATTATGATAGTACAAAGGTATATACGTATCTGAAAAATAAACCACTGAAGAATACACCTGAAACAGTATTTGAGTATTCAAACTTGGCTTTTGGAGTTGCAGGGCTGCTTCTTGAACGAAATACAGGGAAAAGCTATGAACAACTTGTGGAAGAGAAGATAGCTATACCTCTGGGAATGCAGGATACAAAAATAACTTTGTCCGAAGATGAAAAGCTGAGATTTGCAAAAGGGTATGATACGAAAGGTAAACCTGTAGCATACTGGAATGATATGAATGGGTTTAAGGGAGCAGGTGCATTGCGTTCTACTGTAAAGGATTTGTTAGTATATGCACAAGCAAATATAACCCCT
This sequence comes from Xanthocytophaga flava, assembly GCF_030068545.1. Taxonomy (NCBI): domain Bacteria; kingdom Pseudomonadati; phylum Bacteroidota; class Cytophagia; order Cytophagales; family Rhodocytophagaceae; genus Xanthocytophaga; species Xanthocytophaga flava. The sequence goes on from NZ_JASJOR010000030.1 coordinate 11,621, forward strand.
GGCAATAATACAATAGGCAAGAGTTTCGCAGATTGTCTTCAGATTACATCTACTTTGGATAACACAAAAGTAGGATTAGCCTGGTTTGAACTGACCATTAATGACCAGCCAGTATATGTGCATGATGGAGGAACAGGAGGGTTTACCAGTTTCATTCTTTTCTCAAAAGAGAAGAAAAGAGCACTGGTATTACTGGCTAATAACTCAACAGAAAACTTGAGTAGTGTGATAGATAGGTTAAGTAAATCTGTCTTTTGATTGAAAGTTGGACTTTATTAATTACCCGAAAAGAAGATTTTTTATTAGAAAGCACTGCCACTTTTGAAGTGAAAGAGAATGCCTCATGTACATAAATATGAGGCATCAGTGTTGTATTTTTATAGATTTGTATGGATGTGGTTTATATCTGATCCAGAGACTTTCGTTTCTTTTCTTTCAAGTGCTTGAAATAACTAGGTGTTAACCCCGTTACTTTTTTGAATTGATTGGAAAGATGTTGTACACTGCTATAGTGAAGTTGATCGGCTATTTCACTCAATGACAGTTCATCATACATGAGTAGTTCTTTTACCTTTTCTATTTTCTGATTGATAATGTATTTTTCAATCGTAATACCTTCTACTTCTGAGAAAAGACTGCTTAGATAGCCATAGTCACGATTAAGCTGTTCAGCTATATAATCGGAGTGATTTACTTTTTGCAGATTATCATTTTCTGAATGAATTAGGGTAATAATTACTGTTTTGATACGTTCGATCATTTTTTGTTTTTTGTCATCCAGTAATTCAAATCCCACTTCTTCCAATTTTTCTCTGAGTGACTGAGCTTGATCGACAGCTAATTCTTCCTGTATCTGTACTTCTCCCAACCGGATATCTATAGGATGTAATCCTTCTTCCTGGAGTACCTGTTGTACAACCATCTTGCAACGGTTGCAGACCATATTTTTTATATATAAAGTATTCATTGATGGCTTGTTTTACGTATTTCTATGATGTTGTATCCTTCCATAAGATCAAAAAGAATTGGTCAAATATACAAAAAGCTATATTTAGCAGAAGCACATTTATATAGACATATACCTCGTTTTCTATCTTGCTCATAGTAAATAACATAAGATCAGAAAGTTTTGGTTTGACTCATTGCTTTTTTGAGTTGAAATTCTGTAACATTGTGTACCTCACCTTTTACTATAGGTGTTTTGTTTCACTTATTCATCTCAAACCTTCTGTACAATCCATGAATGCTAAATTTTTACTGGTATTTGCCGTAACAGGAAGTGTATGGTTATCAGCCTGCAACTCTTCCACTAAGCATGATGAAAACACAACTGATACTGCTTCTGTAGCGACTAATGATACTACAGCAGTACTGACTGAAACAGCTTCTTTAAATAAACTTACCAGTGAAGAAGAAAGTCAGGGTTTTAAATTGTTATTTGATGGACAGTCCACCGCCGGATGGCATAGCTATCTGAAAGGAGACAGTGTAATTGGCTGGAAAGCAGAAGGAGGTATATTGGTGTGTCCAGGTAATACAGGAGCTGATTTGACCAGTAATGATGAATATGAAAACTTTGAACTTCGGTTTGACTGGAATGTAGAGCCTAAAGGAAATAGCGGAGTAATCTACAAGGTACTTGAAGACAAGAAGTATAAAAGTACCTATGAGTCAGGCCCTGAATATCAGATTATTGATGACAATGGCTATCCGCCTTATATGGAAAACGGAAAAGAGATTCATATAACAGATAAGCAAAAGTCAGGAGCTAACTATGATATGCAGGCTCCATCCGCTTTCAAAGCCAAAGCACCTGGTGAATGGAACGAAGCAGTGATTATTGTAAATAAAAACCATGTGGAACACTGGCTAAATGGTGAGAAGGTAGTGGAATACGAGTATGGAGGACCTGAATGGAAGAAACAATTAGCTGTGAGTAAGTTTACTAAATGGCCTTACGCTACTCCTCACGCCAAAGGAAAAATAGCTTTCCAGGATCACGAACACAAAGTAGAATACCGAAATATACGCATTAAAATATTGTAAGTCCTGCAAACTATCTTTCAGACTCAGACAGATTACATAGCTGTCTGAGTCTGAAAATTTTCTTCATATACGACCTCTCCATTCAATCGTTGAAGTTTGGTATAACGTATTGACCCCGTTCCCTGAAAACCATAATGAATCCCAACAATCCGAGTGGCGGCATTAGAGAATGAAGTTTCTAGTGCTTTTTTACCATTGATGAAAAATTGTACTTTTTTGTTCCTGGATTCCACTCTGACTTTTGTCCAATGACTCATATCACTTCCAAATCCTGACAAATCAGTCGTTTTGCCTTCCATAAACTTATCGCCTACCGACATATTCAAATCTGATACACAACCTAGGTTACTTAGCGGTATACTCATCATATCATTTTCCAGTAACAACATAATCTGTGAGAACTGACAAATTGCTGAGCCCTGGTTGTAGTTGCTTTTTACTTCTGTTTCAAAAATGAAATTATCGTTAAGTATTCCTTTAAAGTCGCGAACATTCCGAAATATGACAAAAGGAGGTTGAGGTTGCATAGGGATGTGTTTAGCCTCGATCTGTACAGGCGACAATCCAAGTGTACCATTCTTTCTCGTTTCCTGTTCTGAGAAATAGACAGGAACAGGTTCCTGTTGAACGGCTACAATCCAGCCATCTGATGGAATAAGCAAGTCATGTTCTTTAACAATCCGATCTCCTACTACAAGTTTTGCTTTAAAGAATCCAGGATAATAATAAATGGAAGTATATTGATGTTTGTTTTTTGGAACCTGAACCCGTCGTTTAGGGTCCCAGGATTGCTGAATAAATACCGAATCAGTAGTAGCCGCAGTAGCATCATAGGTAAAGACTACAGAATTTGGGATGCCTTTGGTAACAGGTTTACTAGTAAACGAGAATGGGGTCGAAGATTGGCTTTCTTTTTTTATGTCTGCTTTGGAAAACGTTTGGATAGTAAGCCAGCCTGCACCTGCCAGTAGCAAAATCAGACTAAATACCCCAATGCTCTTTGTCTGAAAACGTGGTTCTGTTTTGGGTGGGTTTATCTGTTGGGATACCACTTCAGTTTGAGGAACAGTAATACGAGGTTGTTCTTCCTGTATACTTTTTAGCTTAAACTCTCTCCAGTTTTCATACCCTACAAAGCTAGCCAGTGTATTAAGCGTGCTTAGATTAGGTAAACTCTCATATTTTACCTTTCCCCACACTCGTTTCAATGTAGTAGGACTGAGGTTTATTTTTGTCTCTTCATAAATCTTTTCACTCAGTTCTGTAAAATCCTGATTTTTCCAGGACTCACTATTTCCCCAGCCTGTCTTTTCCTCAATCAGGTGTTTACACTTTTCAATAAGAACATCTTCCGATTGCATTGTTGTAAGGGTTTTGGCTTATCAAAGATACTATTTTTATGCTTGCTCCAACTTGCACCAATTTGGAAAAGTGGTGAATGGCGCATTTGGCCCATATATGGGACCTTTGCACCATGTTTCATTCAAATCTAATCACACATGACAACCCAATTAAGAAAACACACACTGAGTGCCATCCTGTTTATGTTAAGCTTTATCACTATGGATGCATTTGCTCAAAATGACAAGCCACGTGAGAGTCCCCCAGCTACTGCAAGCGGAAAGGCTGGAAATAAAACCATTACCATTCAGTACAGTCAACCTGCAGTGAAAAACCGGGATGTCTGGGGTAAGCTGGTTCCTTATGGGCAGGTATGGCGTACAGGTGCCAATGAGACTACTTCTATTGAATTCTCTGATGATGTAACCATAGAAGGAAAACCTCTGGCTAAAGGAAAATATGCCTTGTTTACCATTCCAAATGAAAAAGAGTGGACAATCATTTTCAATAAAACTATTAAATGGGGTGCTTTTAGCTATAAACAGGAAGAAGATGTATTGAGAGTAAATGTGCCAGTAAAAAAATCCAAAAGCTTCACTGAGAGAATGACCTTCACTGTTTCCAATCAGGGACTTGTAACACTTAAGTGGGAAAATGCACAGGTAGATTTTACTGTGAAATGACTTATTCTGCTTTCTTCTATAAACGAATGAAAGCAGAATTTTTACGTTGTTGAATCCGAAAATCTCAATCTCCAAACTACTACTTATATGAAAGCTATATATTTATTTCTAAGCTTGTGTTTGACGTCAATGGTTTTATTTGCCCAATCTAAGAGTAAATCACGTTCAGGGGCTTTAACACAGAGCAAGGTCATCACTATACCTATGCAGGCAGATCGCTGGGAGTTTGCACCTCAGAAGGCAGAGTTTATGACCTATAAAAATGTGCAAGGCATGAAGTTACTGCCTAAATCCGGACCTGTTGTATTGAAAGACTTTATATTCTCAGACGGAACTATTGAGTTTGATGTCGAGCAAACCGAATCCACCTTTGTGGGTGTATATTTCAGATGGCAGAATGCTATGGAATCTGAATTTGTATACTTACGGGCACAAAGAGTTAATAACCCCAAAGCAATAGATGCTATACAATATGCACCAATTATTGGGGGAGTAAACATGTGGGATATGCTACCTCTTTTTCAGGGACCCGCTTTGATCAAAGAAAAAGAGTGGAATCACATTAAACTGGTCGTTTCAGAGTTACAAATGAGAGTGTATGTAAATAACAATGCTCACTCCACACTTGAAATACCTCGTCTGGAAGGAAATATCAAACAGGGAACTATTGCCTTTGAAGGCCCCGCTGTTTATGCCAACCTTGTTGTAAAGCCTGGACAAATTGAAGGCTTATCAACTACAGAAGGTATTGATCTGACCAATCATGATTCCCGATATATTCGTTCCTGGGCCGTTACAAAACCTGATTCTCTTCCAATGGGAAGGGAATTACTTAATGTAAAGGCATTTCCTACAAAAGAGACCTCCTGGGAATCTATACAATCCGAAAGACAGGGTTTAGTAAATCTGACTCGTATGTATGGAAAGAGCGACTCTAGAAGATATGTATGGTTAAAAACTACCATTAAGGCAAAGTCAGATCTGATTCGGCAAGTGAGAATGGGCTTCAGTGATGAAGTTTGGGTAATGTTGAATGGCAATCCGGTATATGTAGATAAAAATCTGTATGGCGCCATCCTGATGAAACCTCCCTTTGGCAGATGCTCTATTGAGAATACATCTTTCACTTTACCTCTAAAGGCTGGTGACAATGAGTTGCTTATTGGTGTTGCCAATAGCTTTTATGGATGGGGAGTTATTGCCCGCTTTGACAATCTGGACGATATAGAACTGGCTGAAAAATAGTTTTATTCAGAGGCAGTTGTTATATGCTGCCTCTGAGTAGTTTTCTTAGTTGTTGACAGGAATGGTAATGCCTCTAAATAAGAAATTTATTTTTCGAACCGGACATTTCGAAAATCGTCAGCACCTATAACAAAATGATCTATTCGATCTTTTTCTTTTCCTCCAAACTGAAAGATTGCCTGGTTATCAGGTGCATAAAAAGTATGTGTTCCAATGGGAATGGTTTTGATGCGAATAATACCCTTAAAGGTGACAATCAAATTTTGCTTTTTGACTTTTACCTTCATTCGGCTATGTGTCTCTTTATTGGTGTAGCTACCTGTATATTTCTTTAGTTCAGCCGTTTGTAGAGTAGGAGAGGGATTCATTCGAAAGTGGGTAGTATCATTTTTGAATTTTTGGTGGAGTAATACTTCTCCATTTTCCGAATGAGAGAACCAGATGTGAAGGTACAAATCGGGATCGCCAACTTTTGTCACAAAATGATTATTTCCAATACCCATTAATTCGTGTAAGGACTTATTGGGTCTGAAAGCCAGATATACTTTTTCATCTTTTATCAGAATCTGTCTGAATCGATAGCGGTTTTTCTTACTGATGCCTTCATAGTTACTGAGTTTATCTTTAAAGAAGTTTTTATCGATAGGAAGAAATTGATAAGGTTTTCTAACTGTATCAGTAGGCTGAGGTCGGATATTTAATATCAGATCCGCCAGGGCAAAGGCTTTTCTTTCTGTATCATCATAACGGGAACTATTGGCAAGACAAATAATGCTTAGGTGTTTGTCAGGAAAACGTACCATAGAAGCTGTATATCTGTAATCATCACCTCCATGCCCAATTGCAGCATTATTGTGATACGAATGGATATTTAATCCAAAGGCATAATGAATGGTATCGCCATTATTGAGTATGTAAGGAGTTTGCATGGTTGATATAAGTTCCGGATCTTTTTGGCCTAACCGATTATCCCAAAAGTTTTCATTCCATAAGATCAGATCATCAACTGTCGTGATTAGATTGTGATCACCTACTATACCTCCATCTATAGGTGATTTTCGCTTGAATTTTGTCGGATGTTTACGTCTGGGTTGATAGGGAACAGCTCGTGTGGATGGTTCGCCAGATACTACATCATTAAAGAACGTATGATTCATCTGAAGAGGTTTGAAAATATACTGATCTGCAAATAATCGTAATGACATTCCGCTAATCCTGTGTACAATCTCACCCAGTAATACATAGTTTATATTAGTATAGGCATGTTCATCGCCAGGCTTAAAATTCAGATCCTGTTGATTTGACATCAGAGAAAGCATGTTAGCTGTAGTATTGTATTTTTTTCGAATGTTTCCTTTCAGATTTATTTTGCCTGATAATACCGCCAGTACATATGCTTCCCGTAAACCACTCGTATGTGTGAGCAAATGTCTGACAGTCACTTTCTCTTTCAACTTAAATTCAGGAAAGAATTTGCGAATATCATCGTCAAAAGAGAGTTTACCTTCTTCTTCCAACAGAGCTATACACATGGCGGTAAACTGTTTGGCTACAGAGGCTACATTAAATGTGGTTTGAGGTGTATTGGGAAGATGCCGTTGGATATTCGCCATACCATATCCTTTGAGTAATAGCACCTTTCCTTCTAAAACTACTGCAACCGAACCACCAGGGCAATCTGATTTATTCCAGTCAGAAAAAATAGAATCAACTCTATTTTCCGTAGTTTGGAACGTAAATGAAAATGTATTTTGAGATATACAAGGACATGAAGCAACCAGAAACAAGAGCGAGAATAAGAGAGCTTTTTTCATTCGTTTTTTTGAGCGAAACAATAGAAACTCTCTTTTCAAATCTTCTCAAAACTGGTTTTGAGAGTTAATTTTTAACTTTTCTGCTTTCAGACTGTATAAACTCCTTAGGTGTCATTTGCGTCAAAAGTTTGAAAACACGTTGAAACGTTGCCTGAGAGCTAAATCCACAATCCAGGGCGATTCCTGAAATAGTCATGTGTTGATTTTCGCTAGCCAACAGGCGTTGTTTAACTTCATTAACACGATACTCATTTACAAACTCACTAAAGCCTTTCTGTAAATGTTGATTGAGAATAGATGAAACTTGTCTTGAATTTAGGGAAATATGATCTGCTAATTTTGCTACGGTGAGATCTGGGTCGAGATAAAGTTTTTCGCTTTCCATAGCTTCCTGCATTTTTTGTACACAAACAGCAATTTCATCAGGTGTTAATGTGTCCAGAGAAGAAGAACCTGCTTTGACGGTTTCAAGATACACTATCTTGGTACGATGATACCCTGCAAAGCTAATCCAATAAATAAGAATGACGAGTAAAATTTCTGAAGGGTAGTAGTGATTATCGTTGTAAGTAGGCCATAGAAATGGTGAAAGCACTGTTGCTATCCATACAACACCTAATACAAACATGGTTAAAACTAACAATTTTATCCATCGGTATACCGTAGGTAGTGGCTCAGAGGAATCCTTTTGACGAATCAACCTGGCTGTATATACAAGATATACCCAGAATATAGCCACACTAAAAGGTTCTGCAATCGTCGCCTGCCAATGATCTATTTTCTGAGCAGAAAAACCTGGCTCTATAAATCGCTCCTTTTCGAGAATAAAATACAGTATTAGACAGCAGCGGAGGCCAAATTGTATCAGTACAGGAGCATAATACCAGATAATAGGTTGTGGTATTTTTTGTTGAGGATAAAAGATTGCATAAACATACAGATACAAGCTGGGACCAAGAGCAAATATCAGTGTGAAAGGAAAAAGGGCAAAAAAGTAAGAATTTATACCTGAACTCCAGTTGAATGTTTCAAAACCGTTGTATACAAGCACCGCTACAAATATTCCCAACGATATGCTTTTTAATCTGTTTTCGTCTTTTGAAAAAAACAAAATAATACTTACTAACAATCCCTGTATAGCACCGAATAAAATAAGTAAATTGATAAGGCTTAGATTTAATGACATAACTATGCTGGTTATCAGTCAAAAGGAGCGGAAAATATTGTGCTGGTTAAGTAAAAATACGTAACTTGAATCAGAACCGAAAACTTACATTTTTCCAAACTCACTATAACTCTAATTCTATGAAAACGGTGACCCGACGCGAGTTTATACGAGTTTCTTCCGGAGTCCTTAGTGGATTACTAATTACTCCATCTACTGCTCTCTCCTTCCAACGGATACCTCCCAGAATTCAGTGTGTGACAACCAGCAAAGAGGCATCTTTTATGGGTGTATCACTCATTCATGAGCATATTTTGGTAGATTTTATAGGAGCAGATAAGTATAATCCAAATCGATGGTACAGGGATCAGGTTTTAAAGAAAGTGTTACCTTATTTGCAGGAAGTAAAAGCTTTGGGGTGTCAGACTATTGTAGACTGTACACCCGCTTATTTGGGAAGAGATCCACTTTTGTTAAAGTTAGTCTCACAGGCGACAGGTATACAGATTATCACCAATACAGGATACTATGGTGCCAGACAGAATAAATTTCTACCAGCTTTCGCATTTACAGAAAGTGCAGACCAACTGGCAAGCCGATGGGTGAGAGAATTTAAACGGGGAATTGATGATACAGGAATTAAACCTGGTTTTATAAAGATAGGAGTAGACCCAGAACCTTTATCACCTATTCATCAGAAGTTGGTACAAGCTGCTGCACGAACACATTTAAAAACAGGAATGGTTATCGCTTCACATACAGGACCTGCTATACCCGCTTTTGAGCAGATGGAAATATTACGCAATGAGGGTGTGCATCCACAGGCATTTATCTGGGTACATGCACAATCTGAACCAGAAAAAGAAAAATACATTGAAGCTGTGAATGAGGGAGCCTGGGTGAGTCTGGATGGGGTGAGTGATCAAAATGTAGATGAGTATCTGCAATTGCTACTCTTCATGAAAGAAAAACAACTATGGCACAGAACACTGGTTTCACACGATGCCGGATGGTATCATCCGGGAGAACCTAAAGGTGGGGAATTTCGTCCCTTTACAACTATTCATAAAAAATTGCTTCCCCTTATGGTACAGAATGGATTTACTCAAGTTGAAATAGATCAGCTTCTCAAAGTTAATCCAGCTAATGCATTTGCTATACGTGTAAAACCTTTGGTCAAATAAAAAGACAAATGAGCTCATTTGTCTTTTTTATTGCCACTTATAGTTTCTGAAGGCTGGTTGATATAAACGGTGCGAGGTCCTTCTCTTCCGTCTTCAGCATACATCTCACAATAGATTCCTTCAGGCGAATGGGTAATAGCTGTTATATAAGGAGTAGGCTTATTACGATAAATTAACCGGGAAGGACGTAGGTTAAATTCATAACCTTTAATGGCTGCGGACTGATACGCAGGCTGAGGGTCTTTGTATAGAAATCCTATCTGTTCTATTCCTGGCCTGAACTGCATAGAATCCATTCTATGAACAGTGCTTGACGGAATGTTCAATGCTTCCGGAACTGCCATGATAAGTATATGGTCTCCAACTTTCATTTTGCAATAAAGATTGTTTCTCTTTAAAATTTCACCATTATACACATCCTTGAAGAAGTTGATGTTTTTTTCCAGATTCTCAACCAACAACATCACATGGTCAATGCCATATAAAGTTTCTTGTGATCGTTCCCGATTACGTTGTATGATAACAATACGGGTGTATTCTGGCCCCCATATCATTGCAGCCTTGGAGGATTCTCCCGGAATATCAACTTCGGTGGATATTACTTTTATACCTTGTGTTTCCAGTGACTTCAGTGAATATTTAATGCTTTCTGTACGTAATGCTAGCCAATGTACACCATAGGTAGGTGGTGTTTTTGCTGAGACTTTTACTGATGTTCGTTTCCAGCGGATAGGATCTTCCTGCATATACATACCCTGATAAGGCCCACGAGGTGAAATAGCTATAGAGGCTTGTTCTGGTCTTACTTCAAGATAGTCGATAAACGAAAGAGGATTTTTGTCTGGTCTTGCCAATGGCTTTGCCTGAAAGTGCTTGACAAAAAAATCTTTGGCTGCTTTGGGATCATTCACAAAATAGTGAATATTATCCAGCATGATTGGAGGTGTTTCCGGTTGATCTGTGGGTATAAAAGCACAGCAAATCAGTGTGAACACAGATAGCACGCCCAGCTGATAAAGTCTTGGCAGAGACATAACGCAATGTCAGAGGTAGAAGTGGATAATATTTACCAGATAATTTAAAAGTATAGATTAGTCCAATATAATGCTAATGTAATAAATATTCATAAAAGTGTATACTGAACACTTCTTTTAATTTCTTTTATTGGTAGTATATCCGAAGTTTGGTAAACAAAAAAAGCCTCTTTGGAAAAGAGGCTTTTCATATAAAAATGTATAACATGTTGGTTTATAGCTCGAAGCCAGAACGATATGTTCTCGATACATATTGATTTAAATCAGGCGTTCCAGGGAACTGCATATTGGCAGAATCCCATGTTAGTTTTTGGCCTGGCATGCGTAAAGCCATTACTCCCAATAACATAGTTTCAGTAAGTGGACCTGCATAATCAAACGGACAATTAGCCTTGCCATTTCCTTTACAAGCCTCAGCCCAGTTTCGCTCATGACTCATTCCTACTCGTGGAAAGAGTTGTTTGGGGGCTTTAAAATCCTGCATTTTTGTAGTTGGCAGCAGACGTGGCTTACTTCCATATGTATCATGCATAAGTTTTCCCTTGCTCCCTATATAAAGTACACCCCCTCCTCGATCTATCTTTTCTTCAGGTAAAAGTTCTTTCGGTCTTTCTGGCAACAGTCCACCATCATACCAGGTCAAACGAACTGCTGGCATTTTACCTCTGGCTGCAAAATCATAATATACAATAGAGGCTACCGGATAGGTTTGTCCATTAAACTGAGAAGAAGAGGCTTCTACATGTGTGGGTGCTCCCAACCCTAGTGCCCATACAGGGTGATCTATCAGGTGAGCTCCCATATCACCTAATGCGCCAACACCATAATCAACCCATCCTCTCCATTTGAATGGATGGTAGGCTGGATTGTAGGTTCGTGGTTGAGCTGGTCCTAAAAAGAGATCCCAATCCAATGTAAGAGGAGTGGCAGGAGCATCTGTAGGGAATGCAATACCTTGTGGCCAGATAGGTCGGTTGGTCCATACATGAACTTCTGTAACTTTACCAATCATATCTGCAGCAATAATCTCATTGATTAAGCGAGCGTCGTCATTGGAGTGGCCTTGATTTCCCATCTGGGTAACAATTTTAGGCATTGCCTTCGCCAGTTTGGCAAGTTCCCGAGCCTCATGCAATGTGTAGGTTAATGGTTTCTGTACATATACGTGTTTGCCAGCTTTCATTGCGGCTACTGTTTGTACTGCGTGTAAGTGGTCTGGAGTGGCAATTACGACTGCATCTATATCTTTTTGCTGCTCCAGCATTTTGCGATAATCCTTATGACGTTTGGCATTGGGATAGGTTTCGTATGTTTTGGCTGCATACGCATCATCTACATCACATAATGCTACAATATTTTCGGTAGGTGCCAGATTGCGCAAATTAGCAGCCCCCATACCCCCTACACCAATTCCGGCAATATTTAATTTATCGGATGGAGGAATAAATCCTTTTCCTAATACATGCCTGGGTACAATCATAAATGAAGATGCTGCAAGTGCAGAATTTTTCAAAAATTTTCGTCTGCTGTTTGAGTGATCTGTTGTATTTTTTTTCATGAGTAAATGGAAGGGAGATAAACGTATGAATAGAAAAGTAAGTAGATTAGCAAACTAAGAGGAGATATACCCATTAGTTTTACCTTATTTTGTCTTTGAAAAGTAAAAATATTTCGCATTTTAATCAATATTGTTAAAAAAATATTTCTATTTAATAATCTATCGGTTATACTTGGTAGCTAGATTATTAGAGATTTCTTCCAAAGAAAATGATTTCTTTCCGGGCAAAACTCCTACTGTAGATACATTCAAGCAATACAATCCTTTAAAACCACCTTTTTTAATTTAACACTATTTTTTTCTTATGAAGAAAATTATACATTATCTTCTTACACATATTCGTCAAGATTTTACGATAAAAACATATGGATTGGTTACCCTATTTCTGATAGTTTGTATTTCGTTTAATTATTATGTAGATCTGGAGGACAGCATAATTGACAGTTATGTGGGAAGACCACAACGTTACTTATGGTATTTTCTTTTGTACAGCTTTGCCTATTATGGTACTATTGGAATTTTACGAATAACCGGACAGTTAGCTGAAAAGTCTCTGGATAAAAACTTTTGGGTATATAGTTTATTTGGAATGCTTGTTCTTAGCATAGAACCAGAATTTTCGTATTCTGTTGGTTCGTATGTGAGCAAATTGGATAATAATTTATATTACTGGAATTACAAACTAGCACACGAATTAGCTCCATTAGTATGTACATTGATTCCGTTAGTGCTGTTTTATACATATTACCGTCCTCGTCCTGAAACTTTTTATGGCCTTACTACTCATAAGGTTGATTTAAAGCCTTATTTTATTATGTGGTTGATTATGATACCTCCTATTATCTGGGCCTCTTTTCAACCGGACTTTCTGGCAACCTATCCTACGTATAGATCTCCATTACCTGATGAACAGTTGGGTTTACCCAAAGGTATACTTGCATTTATTTATGAACTAGCTTATGGCTCTGCATTTGTGATGACAGAGTTAATTTTCAGGGGGTTTCTGGTGATTGGCATTGCAGTAATCATTGGGAAGGAAGCAATTTTACCTATGGTTGTTACCTATGCGTTTTTACATTTTGGTAAACCATTAGGGGAAACTATTGGAGCTATTTTTGGAGGATATATTTTAGGAGTTATTGCTTTGTATAGTCGAAATATATGGGGTGGGGTAGCTATTCATTTAGGAGTTGCCTGGCTGATGGAAGTTGCAGCCTGGATTCAGAAAGGATTGAAATAAAGCCTGCTTGTCTAACTAACAGGCTTATTCTGACAGTTATTTAAACAGACGAGCTGCTTCTACTGCTTTTTGCCAGCCTTTATAGAGCTTGGTTGTTTCCGTAATTGGCATTTGTGGTGTGAATGTGTTCTGAGCCTGCCAACGTTGGGCTATTTCATTCCTGTCTTTCCAGTAACCAGTTGCTAAACCTGCCAGATAAGCCGCTCCGAGGGCAGTAGTTTCATTCACTACTGGACGAACAACGGGTACACCCAGGAGGTTACTTTGAAATTGCATGAGGAAGTTATTGGCTACTGCTCCTCCATCTACGCGGAGATTTTTTAATTCAATACCGGAGTCTTGTTGCATAGCATTGAGAACATCTTTAGTTTGATAGGCTATTGCTTCTAATGTTGCACGTACCAGATGTTCACGTTGTGTACCTCGGGTCAATCCAAAAATAGCACCACGGGCGTCACTATCCCAATAGGGTGTACCGAGGCCGACAAAAGCAGGTACAACATACACACCATCATTGCTGGCAAGTGAATACGCTTGTTTTTCACTGTCGGTAGACTTTTGCAATATCCGCAAACCATCTCGCAACCATTGAATAGCTGAACCAGCAACAAAAATACTTCCTTCCAATGCATACTCTGTTTTTCCTCCAATTCCCCATGCAATGGTTGTGAGTAGTCCATTTTGAGAAGAAACCGCCTTTGTTCCTGTATTCATTAGCATAAAACATCCTGTTCCATAGGTGTTTTTAGCCATACCTGCTTCAAAACAGGCTTGCCCGAATAACGCTGCCTGTTGATCTCCTGCAATACCCGCTATTGGAACTTCTTCTCCTCCAAAAGCAGCCGTTGTGTATCCATATACCTCTGAGCAAGACCGTACTTCAGGTAATATAGATTCAGGAATTCCAAATAGATTCAATAACTCTTGATCCCATTGGAGGGTATGGATATTATACAACATTGTTCGGGATGCATTAGTATAGTCGGTGACATGGGATTTTCCACGTGTCATTTTCCATACCAGCCATGTATCAATTGTTCCAAATAATAGTTCTCCATTTTCTGCCTTGGCTTTTGCTCCAGGTACATTGTCAAGAATCCACCGGATTTTACTGGCCGAAAAGTAGGCATCTATTAGTAAACCTGTCTTTTGACGTACAGCGTCTGAATATCCTCTTTGTTTCCACTCTTCACAAATACTAACAGTTTGTCTGGATTGCCATACAATAGCATGATATACGGGCTCTCCTGTATTTTTATCCCAGAGTAGGGTAGTTTCCCGTTGATTGGTGATACCAATAGCTGCTATCTTTTTGGCTGTTAATTTCGAAAGTAATTCACCTATGACAGAACCGACTGAAGTCCAGATTTCATTAGCATCATGTTCGACCCAACCAGGTTGAGGAAAGTATTGTTTGAATTCTTTTTGTGCAATGTGAACTATGTTTCCAGCCTGGTCAAAAGCAATGGCACGCGAACTGGTTGTGCCCTGGTCTATAGCAAGAATATACATATTTTATTAACTGGGTTTAAGTATAATGGTACTCAGCTTATCTGAAAAGCTAAGTGAATGAGACAAAAGTGTTAGGTATATATATGGAGGGTAATATAAAAATATTATTTGTGCTTTAACGAGGATATATTGTAAATTAATTAGTGGTGATGAGAAAGATTTGGACCAAGAATGATTTCTGTCAGAAAAGAAGAGAGAGGTGTAACAGAAAGTTTTTATAATTTGCAATGGGTTGATTATCAGTTTTTCTTACTAATACAAGAGCTGCTAATTATTTTTCTAACTATTTAACACACTACACCCATGAAAATTGCTTTTTTTAGTGCAAAGCCTTATGAGAAATCGTTTTTTGAGGAGGCCAATCATTCCCACCAGTATAGCTTGAACTATCTGGATATCCCATTAAACGTTCATACAGCTAATCTGGCCAAAGGAGCAGATGTTGTTTGTATTTTTGTAAATGACAAAGCAGATGCCAAGGTTATTAAAGTTCTTGCACAAAATGGTATACAATTAATTGCTTTACGCTGTGCAGGGTATAATAATGTAGATTTATCTGCATGTAGAGAAGAAGGTATACAAGTAGTTCGGGTGCCAGCTTATTCTCCCTATTCAGTTGCTGAACACACCATTGCATTGATACTGACACTTAATCGCAAAACACATAGGGCATATAACAGAGTGAAGGAAGGTAATTTTTCATTGGATGGTCTGATGGGTTTTGATCTACATGGAAAAACTGTGGGTATGATAGGACTCGGGAAGATTGGATTCATTACCGCACAGATACTCAAAGGATTTGGATGTAGAGTATTGGGATATGACATTGCAGAAGACAAAGAGGCTAAACAAATAGGAGTGGAGTATGTTTCCCTGCAAGAGCTTTTGCGGACTTCAGATATTATTTCTCTGCATTGCCCCTTAACTCCACAAACGCATCATATCATCAATAAAGAGACAATTAGTCAAATGAAGAAAGGCGTCATGATTATCAATACAGGGCGGGGTGCGTTAATTGATGCGAAAGCAGCCATTCGAGGGCTAAAAAATGAACAAATTGGGTATATGGGTCTTGACGTATATGAGGAAGAGGCAGATCTGTTTTTTGAAGACTTATCAGAAAAGGTGATCAAAGACGATGTTTTTATGAGATTATTGACATTTCCTAATGTACTTATTACCGGGCACCAGGCTTTTTTTACACAAAATGCGATGCATAATATTGCAGAGACAACTTTGCAGAATATTCATGAGTATGAGCAAAAGCTTCCTTTGACGAATCAGGTAAAAGTTTGAGGTACATTGTACCTCAAACTCAAATAATAACAGAAAGCACCTACGCCATAGCAGTGGTAGCTACATGGCTTTCCTGATGACGCCACATTTCCTGAAATACATGACTACTTGTATACAATTTGTCAAATGATCCTTCATCTACAATTGATCCGTTTTGCAGAACATAGATGTAGTCAAAATAGCGTAATAAGTGCAGACGGTGCAGAGAGGATATTACTGCTTTATCTGAAAATTCTTTGAACAGATTTTCATAAATCTTTACTTCTGTTCTTGGATCAATGCTACTTGTCGGTTCGTCCAGTAATACAATATGGCTGCTTTGTGCGGCCAGAATACCTCGGGCCAATGCCAGTCTTTGTTTTTGTCCACCCGAAATATTGACACCTTTTTCCTGAATTTGTGATTCCAGGCCATTTGGAAGGTTTTTAGCGACTGATGCAAAATGTGCTCCTTCACAAACTTGCCATACTTCCTCTTTGCTGAATGGCAATCCCAGAGTGATATTATATTCAATGGTATTTTCAAATATTTCGGGCTCCTGAGGGAATAAGGTCATTGTATTCGTTAATGTTCCCCATTCGTTTTGAATATCTCCATTAATGGAAACCTCAAAGCCTGGCTCCGGCTCATACAGCCCACGCAATACTTTGAGTAACGTACTTTTACCACTTCCACTTTCCCCAATGAATGCAATACGTTGACCACGTCGTATCGTCAGATTGATATTCTGTAGTTTCTGTGGTGGCTTTTGCCCCTTTTGAATTACATTCTCCTGATGCGTGAAATTCAGATTGGAAATATCTATCGTGTGCCAGTAATCAGGCATTGCTACCTGGGCTTCCGGACGGTGTTGGTTTAAATACGTAACACTGATATCTTTTGCTGTCTGAACGTCAGTATTGTATTGTATTACCTGAGTATATTGGTATGCAACATCATGAAAAACACTGGTGAACTGATTCACATACCCAAGAAGAGTTACAAGGCCGCCTACATAAAATACTTCGCCTGGAGTCCAGTTTTGATAGACATAGCCAACTGTAATAATAGCATAGGTGACAGCAACCAATGTATCTGCTGAAAACCATTTCCATTCATTGATAATTACATTCCGGCGAAGAGGAGGAAGAAGATCTTTTACTTTGCTCATTAATCCGTCTTCCATGCTTTTCTCCAGTCGCAAAGTAATCACTGTAATAATATTGGATAAACTGTCAAACAGGGTAGACGAGACTACATGCTCTTTTTCGTTTACTTCTTCCAGCGTTTTAATGAACGGCTTATCAAATTTGAAAATAATCCATACCGTAATGATACCCAGTGCTACGCCAATTCCTCCAAATATGGGTGAGAAATAGAGCATTGCCGCAAACGAAAATACGAATTTGGAAAGCGCATTCAGGTATTGAAAACCCCCATCAAAGAAGTTTTTAAGTGCTTCGTATGCCTTGCGAATACGATTGATAGTTGATCCACTATGGTGATCCTGATGCCA
The DNA here is from genome assembly GCF_030068545.1 of Xanthocytophaga flava. Taxonomy (NCBI): domain Bacteria; kingdom Pseudomonadati; phylum Bacteroidota; class Cytophagia; order Cytophagales; family Rhodocytophagaceae; genus Xanthocytophaga; species Xanthocytophaga flava. The sequence goes on from NZ_JASJOR010000030.1 coordinate 29,234, forward strand.
TTTGATAGGCAAATGAAGTACCTGATGATACATTTCCTGTAGAAAGTTACGGCTTAAGCTAAACGCCAGTTGCCGTTCCATAACACGTGCAGGGCCATGAAGTGACCATTGAAGGAGCTTTATCCCAATATACACTGCGGCATAAAAGCCTGCATACTCTAAAACACGTGTTTTGTCATGTTGGATTTTATTCACAAACCAACCAAAGAAGATTGGATTCAGGGCGTTGAGCAGGTTAGATAAGATAAACAACGCATAAATAACGAGAAAACGTTTCCGTTCCTGACGCGCATAGCTCCATGCTGTGCGAATGAGTGATAAATAAGGATTCAATTTGGATAATAGCTAGTTAATCTACAAAGAAAAGGATGGTTTATAAGACGTGTGTGTAACGTGGTATATGACTTTTTAAAGGTACAAAATAAAAACGTGTCGGTTCTTCATTTTGTTACACATTTGTCGCTATAGTTTTCAGGAAAAAATTACATTTCTGTAATTTAATCTGAGCAAACAACCAGCTAAAATCCTTATTGGTAAAAATCGGGGAAATTAATTATACAATGGCAGTTTTTAGAAAATCATTTAAAGGTTTTATTGCCTGAAATACCTCAACACAACTATCCTTGAATGTTTTTTTATTGAGTTCTGCATCCGTAATCCTACATGAAACAGTAAAACTTTTTAGTTTAAGCCATTCAATATCAGGATGATCGGAGGGATATCCTTTGGGTGATGTTTTTAATTTTTCCTCTTCAGAGAAGTCTTTGAAGAATTTTTGAAAAGTTGCATTATCTATAATCTCATGAAGCTTATGCCCATTATAGTCTATTTCCTGACGAATTTTTTTTAGTTGATCGGCTGGTGGCATCCAAAGCCCTCCTGCCAGAAAAGACTCACCCGGTTGTATATGTATATAATACCCTGGCCAAACCAGACTTTTGTTTGCATTCGCAATCCATGCACCGTAGTGGGTTTTGTAAGGGCTTTTATCTTTTGAGAACCTAACATCCCGATAGATTCGGAATACACAGCTTTTGGCTTCCAGTTCTGATAGTTCAGGTTCAAAAGGTGCCATGGCTGCCAGTATTTCTTTCACCAATTGAATAAATACAGAACGGCTTTGTTCATATTCATCTTTATGTTCCTGAAACCATTCACGTGTATTGTTGTCTTTAAGGTGATTGAGAAAGGTTAAAGCGGTTTGCATGATGTAAGTGGTGACAATTTTTTTAGGGCAACAAACTAAATAGTAATTAAATAAAAATTGCTTAGAGTAATGCTAAGCTTCAATAGCTTCTACTTCGTTCCATCGTCCATCCTCACGTATAAGTTCAATTAGTTCATCCAACGCTTTATCAGACGGAACATTCTTCTTCACTACGTTCTGACCTCTATATAAGGTGATTTTTCCAACCCCTGATCCCACATATCCATAATCTGCATCAGCCATTTCTCCTGGTCCATTAACAATACAACCCATAATGCCAATTTTTATGCCTTTCAGGTGATCCGTTCTTTTTCGGATCATGGCAGTTACATCCTGTAAGTCAAACAATGTACGACCACAACTTGGACAGGAGATATATTCAGTTTTACTCATCCGAGTACGAGCTGCCTGTAAAATACCGAAGGCAGTCTGGTTCAGAAACGAAAGCTTCTTTAAGAGATCTTCTTTGGAAGTCAGATAGGTTTTCTCTGTACCTAGTAAAATCCCATCTCCCAAACCATCAATCAGTAATCCGCCTGCATCTGTGGACGCATATAATAATGTGTTTTCTTCATTTTCCTGATAGTCTCTTCTAAGTACTACAGGACAGGTTATTTTTTCTTCCAGTAAAAAGAAAAAGAGTCGGCGTAAGGCCGCCATTGCATGAGCATTCTCAGTCTTAATCCACAACACTATAGTCGTATCTGTTTTCAGTAATTGAATAAACTCAGGCTGCCACTCCTTGTACGTCAACGTCACGAAGTTAAGCATCGGATGTTTTTCTGTAGCCTGAAGATAGTCCAATCCATTAAAAAGAGGATACGTATTTAGTTTATCATCTATAGCTTGCCAGGTGGTTGCATCTAAAATCTGACGGGAACCATTGGCAATCATAAATGGAATGGGTTGTTTGCCTGCATATATATAGTCGGCTCCCAGATCGTTCATTTTCCATTTGTCGAGTAATGGAAGATAAAAGTGTCCGATTGATTTCAAATCCTCCATCTGGACATCTGAAACCTGAGAAAAGTCGGCAATGACACGTGGTACATTTTGTCCACCAAAGTTTACTACTTCGTGTGTATGCCTGCGAAAATACTGATAAGGGTTAAGAAGAGTTTCAGTATGATTAATTGTAATTGGTTTGATCGGTTTTGCATTCTCGGCCCTACGTGTATATCTGTCAATAAGAGCCTGCGCTACTGGAGCTTCTAATTCTGGTGCCTCTGTAAGAGAAACACGAACCGTATCACCCAAACCGTCCTCCAGTAATGTTCCAATACCTACTGCAGACTTAATACGCCCATCTTCAGCTTCTCCGGCTTCTGTTACACCCAAGTGTAAAGGATAGGGCTTAAGCCCTTCTTCTGCCAGTTTCTGAACTAGTAGTCGGTAAGCCTGAACCATCACCTGTGTATTGGAAGCTTTCATGGATATGACAATATTGTAGTAATTCATATCTTCACAAATACGCAAGAACTCCAGCGCTGATTCTACCATACCCAGCGGTGTATCACCATATCTGCTCAAAATTCTGTCAGATAATGAGCCATGGTTGGTGCCAATCCGCATAGCTGTACCATATTCTTTACAGATTTTCACCAGTGGGATAAACTTCTCCCGTATACGTTCCAGTTCTGCCTGATAGGTGACATCTGTATACTCTATGGTTTCAAACCGTTTCTTATCTGCATAATTTCCTGGATTAATGCGTACCTTTTCTACCAGTCGGGCGGCTAATTCCGCAGCATTGGGTGTAAAGTGAATATCTGCAACTAAAGGCACTGTGTATCCACGCAAACGAAGTTCACGTCGTATATTACCTAGATTTTCTGCCTCTTTAATACTGGGTGCTGTAATCCGGACATATTCACAACCAGATTCAATCATTCGTATCGTTTGTTCTACAGAACCCATTGTATCCATTGTATCAATAGTAGTCATAGATTGTACACGAATAGGATAATCGCTACCCATTGGCACATCTCCAATATTGACAGTGATAGTTTTGCGACGTTTATATTCTGTCAATGATTCGCAATACGAAGGATTAAGTATGATAGAATTTTGCTGTGATGTCATAGATTATTGAAAATAGTCACACAAAAATACATAGGTTTTGTGTAAGTGCAGATACTTTTGTAAAACGAGTTTACCATTCAAAATGTTCAGATCTTAATTAATATCTCCCAGTTGAGGGCGAAGTACTATTTCTTCCACTACTGTATTTTTAGACAGGCAATGAGTGCTATATATTGCTTCTGCAACATCTTCGGATTTCATAAATCGATCTGGTGGGAGTGAAGTTCCTTCCCAACTGGCTGTAAGAGTGGCTCCTGGTAGTACTGCTGTAACGCGTATCCCTTTATCTTTTAATTCTTCTCTTAATACTTTGGTCATGCCATACAACGCAAACTTACTGATGCTGTAGGAACCTCCATTGGGGTAAGCAATGATACTGGCGATAGAGCACATAGTGAAAATATGTCCGTCCTGTCGTTTGATCATTGGCGGAAGTAATGCTCTGCTCAAATAATAGGCAGAGTAAAGATTGGCATCTATCTGAGATTCCAAGGCTCCTTCTGGTTCATTGTAAACTTGTCCCGGTACAAAAAAGCCACTGTTATTAACCAGTACATCCACAGGACGGTTTAACCAGTTAATAAAGTCTGCAAATTGTAGAACTTGTTCCTTTTTTGACAAATCTGCACATTGCCAGAATAATTTACTTTGCGTAAAAGTAGATTCAAACTCTTGTTGCAAGGATAACAAATCTTTTTTTGTACGTGCACATGTAATTATATCAAAACCATTGGCTGCAAACTTCCAAACAATGGCTTTTCCAATACCTTTTGTGCCCCCAGTTACAATTAATAATCTATTCATAAAGTAAGAATATACCTATTTTAGGATCAGTACCCCAAAGATAGAATATAAAAATGCATAATCCGTTGTTGTAGTGGTTCAGTTATGCTTTGGTTTTCTTATTTTCTCTTTATTCCTTTGCTCTTGCTTTTATAAAGCAGAACCAGGAACAAAATAAAGGGTAAAAATTGTACTTTAGTTGCTGGAAGGTAAAGTATAAGTAAATAATTTAACTCTTGAGGTATTTTCATCAGAGTAATTTTTTCAATTTTACGTATCAATCATTTTTATTATTTCAAGAAACAGGTAGTTATGTATCTTCTCTCTCAGTTTGGTAAGTATTGTTTGTTTATTGCTTCCATGTTCAGGAATCGTGAAAAATTCGGAGTATATGTTTCCCGAATACTGGATGAGTGTATGTTGATTGGAATTGATTCCATTTTTATTGTGGTAATTGTTTCCACATTTATAGGAGCAGTAACTGCATTGCAAACAGTATACAATCTGGTAAGTCCATTGATTCCTCTTACCATTGTGGGAGTACTAGTTCGGGATACTACTATTCTGGAACTGGCCTCCACCGTTATATGTATAGTTTTATGTGGAAAAGTTGGCTCCAACATCGCAGGTGGTTTAGGTACCATGCGTATTACCGAACAGATTGATGCCTTAGAGGTAATGGGAATTAATTCGGCCAGTTATCTGGTTTTACCAAAAATTATTGCTGCGTTGATCACATTCCCAATGTTGGTAATTCTGGCTTCTTTTCTTTCCATCTATGGGGGGTATCTATCCAGCACTTTATCCGGATTAGTTACTAAGTCAGACTATATTTATGGTATCCGATCAGATTTTAATCCGGGTAACGTACGTTTTTCTTTAGTCAAATCATTTGTATTTGCCTTTCTGATTTCTTCTATTTCTGCTTTTCAAGGTTATTATACCAGAGGTGGTGCATTGGAAGTTGGACAGTCCAGTACTAAGGCTGTAACTAATAGCTGTATTGCTGTTCTGCTGGCAGATTATCTGCTTGCTCAATTACTATTATAAGCAGGTTTGAGAAAATATTTTTATGAGGTTATTCAAAACTATACTTTAAAGATAAATGATTGAAGTTGTTGATGTATCCAAGACATTTGGGGATAAAGTTGTACTAGATGGTATTAATGCCCGGTTTGATGATAGTAATACAAGTCTGATTATCGGACAAAGTGGTCATGGAAAATCTGTATTACTCAAATGTATTGTGGGACTTATTCAGCCAGACAAAGGGAAAGTGTTGTACGATGGACGGGATTTTATTAGTGGAGATGATGACACCAAGCGCGAAATCAGAAGAGAGATAGGCATGTTATTTCAGGGCAATGCTTTGTTTGACTCAAAAGATGTGGAAGGCAATGTGATGTTTCCGCTGGATATGCTTACCTCAATGTCCAGAGAAGAAAAGCTGGAGCGGGTCAATTTTTGTCTGAAGCGGGTAGGGCTGGAAAATGTGAATAAACGTATGCCTTCGGAAATTAGTGGAGGTATGCAGAAGCGTGTAGGGATTGCAAGAGCTATTGTCTTAAATCCAAAATATTTATTTTGTGATGAACCCAATTCCGGTTTGGACCCTCTCACTGCCATAAAGATTGATGAACTGATAGGTGAGATAACGGACGAGTACAAGATAACGACCATTGTGGTAACACATGATATGAATTCGGTAATGACTATTGGGGAGTATATTTTGTATATCCATCGGGGTCGAAAACTCTGGCAGGGAACCAGTCAGACTATTACAGATACTACGTCACCGGAATTGCAGGAATTTATTTTTGCCAACCGATTATTGCGAGATGCCAATAACCAAAGAGCAAAGACCTCCTGATTGGAGGTTTTTTTGTTTTTAATAAAACTATAAACTATGAATCTGAACACTTACCGTAAAGAACTTAAAGAAACAATCTATTTAGGAGTACCCATTATTATAGGACAATTAGGGAATGTATTGATGGGAGTAGGGGATACTATTCAGGTTGGACGATTGGGAGCTTCCCCGGTTGCTGCTTCAGGATTTGCCAACTCCGTGTTCTGGCTTATTTCAATTATAGGGATTGGTTCATTAATGGTAGTAGGCCCACAGACGGCTACCGCAAAAGCCCAGGGTAATCAGGCTGAATGCAGACGTATTTTATTATCCGGATTGTATGTGGGTTTATTCTGGGGAATTGTTGTGGCTGGACTGTTCCTTCTTGTATCACAACATTTTGGTTTGTTCAATCAAAAACCAGATGTACAGGCATTAGCTACAGACTACAGTTTCTATGTAGCGTTTTCTGCCATTCCTTTGATGATATATGCTGCTTTGCGTCAGTTCACAGATGGACTTTCCTTTACACGGGTTACTATGATTATTACCCTATTGGGAACAGTACTGGACATTTTTCTGAACTGGGTGTTTATTAATGGTAAACTGGGAGTACCAGCCATGGGCTTGAATGGGGCTGGGATTACAACCATAATCTCCAGAACTGTTATGGCTATAGGACTTGGTGTATATATTGTAAAGGATAACATTTTTAAACCCTTTATCTCGGTACAGTCTGAAAATTCGTTGATACCCTTACTGGTCAAACTGATACGCTTAGGATTACCGGGTGGATTACAGTTGTTTTTCGAAATAGCTGCTTTTTCATCTGCTACTTTTTTTGCGGGTTGGTTAGGTACATTGCAACAGGCTGCACATAGTATTGCACTCAATATGGCATCTGTTACGTATATGGTGGCAGCCGGATTATCCTCAGCAGGTGCAATCAGAGTAGGGCAGGCTGTTGGACTTCGGGACCGGCATAAAATTATCCGTGCAGGAGCTATTACTGTATTTCTTGTTATTTTATTTATGGGTACAGCCTGTCTGACTTTTTTGGTACTGGCTCGTTCCCTAACTTCATTGTATACAGATGATGTGGCATTGATGACAATCACTACTTCGTTGGTTATCATTGCAGGATTCTTCCAGCTTTCTGATGGACTTCAGGTAACAGGATTAGGTATACTACGTGGAATTTCAGATGTGAATATTCCAACTTATATCACGTTGGTTGCCTACTGGATTGTTGGATTACCTATGGCATATGTATTTGCTTTTGTCTTGAAACTGGATATTCAGGGAGTTTGGTATGGCCTTTTTCTGGGGTTAACTACTTCTGCCTTGCTTTTACTCACACGTTTTTACAAACTGACAGCCGCAGCAGATTTTGAGTTTAAATCTGTGCCTCAGGAAATACTACATGGATAGAAGTATAGGTCTATTTTAAAGATAATTATTGCATATTGAACACTTTTTGTGTTCATTCGGGTATTGATTTTCTGAACCATTTAGTATAGGAGCAGGTTTTCCAAGTAATATATATTCATTTCTCCTTCCCAATCCTTTTGTGATATGAGTCGTTTAAAACATTTGCTGGATCTAAGCCCTGTGGTATCTTACTGGTTTCGTAAGAAAGATCCAAATAATCGCCCAAACTTTAATCTTCGCATGATGCATGGTATTAACAAGATTTCTATGATCATGTTTTTGTTGGGCTTAATCTTTATGATTGTTAAAAAGTTTCTGTAACAGATAGATCTTTAGTCTTGGCTGTCCTTCTTCTGTAATTTTCAGGTTATGAATCTTGAGTCTTTTCGTGAGTATTGTCTTTCTAAAAAAGGAGTGACCGAGTCTTTACCTTTTGGTGAAGGTACTCTGGTGTTTAAAGTAATGGATAAGGTATTTGCTTTAACTGGATTTGATAGCCAACCTTTATCTTTTAATATCAAATGTGATCCTGAAAAGGCAATAGAATTACGGGAACAACATAGTTGTGTATTACCCGGATATCATATGAATAAAAAACACTGGAATACAATTATAGCTGACGGATCAGTGAAAGACCAGTTATTGCAGGAATGGATTGACCATTCTTATGAACTGGTTGTAAAAGCTTTGACAAAAGCCAAAAAGGAGGAACTTGCTGCAGTTGAATGAGATAAAAGTATTAATGGGCTACATGTTTTGATACATGGATTTTGCTTGAATCGCTTTCTGTTGAATGAGAAATATGATGTTTAGGATGCTTTGGTTTTTTATCTTCTACAAATAACATTTTCTCATGTAATACATTGATAAAGCGATGATACATTCCTGGCTTATACTGTTTTAATTCTCTGTTTGTTGTAAGCATATGACGGTCAGTTGTATTGACAAAAAGAACACTGACTAAAAAATAAATAAACAGGAATACAAATGAAGGCCCTAATACCAGTAGCAGCTTTATTTGTCTTTTGGAAAAACTTTTCATAGAAGTATGGATTCTAAAAACAAAGCCTCTGTTGTTTCCAGCAGAGGCTTTAAAATTACAAATAAAATTCGGATTATTTTTCAAATCCATAAATAAGCTTTTGTGAACTATTCGGATATTTTCCCATTAGATTGACCATATCATCTGACTGGTTAATAGCTTTTAATAGTTCATCTACATTTTTAACAGGCTGATTGTTCACTTTCATAATAATAAAACCTGGACGAACACCTGCTTCACGAAGTTTACCAGTATAAATGGAAGAAACTTTTACACCAAATTCAACTCCTGCCTTCTTCTTATCCTCTGCTGATAAATTGGCAAATTCAACTCCAAGAGATTCCACAGCTTCACTACGCTCTCTTTTTACGATTGCTGCGTTATTGGATAGACCTTTCAATGTAACCTTTACAGCGGTCTCACTACCTTTGCGGTTAACTAAAACATTGATAACATCTCCAGGACGATGACGAGCAATCTTTTCTTTGATATCAGCAATGGTTCCGATTGAACTCTCATCAATTTTAAGAATCACATCATTTTCTTTCAGACCAGATGAAGCCGCAGAACCACCTGCAATCAAGCTATCAAGGAATACACCAGATTGAACCTTCAGACCATTTTTCTCAATAGCTTCTTTGTCTACCTGACCCAGTACCACTCCCAGGTAAGCTTGTTGTACAGAACCATATTTCAGGATATCTTCTACTACTTTGCTTACCAGATTAGCTGGGATAGCAAATCCATAACCAGCATAGCTACCTGTAGGAGAGGCAATAGCTGTGTTGATACCAATAAGATCTCCATTCAGATTAACCAGAGCCCCACCACTGTTACCAGGGTTAATAGCTGCGTCAGTCTGAATGAAAGATTCTACAGGAACACGGTTTGCCGCATCCCCTTGTAAGATACCAATGCTACGACCTTTTGCACTCACAATACCTGCTGTTACAGTAGATTCCAGTTGTAATGGAAATCCAACTGCCATTGCCCATGAACCGATCTTAACATTGTCAGAGTTGGCAAAGGCTAGTTTAGGAAGGTTGTTTGCAGAGATTTTAATAAGTGCAAGATCTGTATTTGGATCTGTACCAATCACTTTCGCTTTGAAGGAACGTTTGTCGCTCAGGAAAACCTCCAGTTCATCTGCATTTTCAACTACGTGGTTGTTTGTTACAATGTAACCGTCTGAACTGATAATTACGCCAGAACCAGATGCTTTTTGAGGTCCTTGTGGACGCATTTCGAAATCACGGAAACGGCGGCCAAAGAATTGTTCAAATGGATCCATACCTTCCTGATCTTCTCTCTCTCCACGAGAAGCTACCTGACTACCAACAGTAGAACGGATGTTTACAACTGCAGGAACAACCGCTTCTGCTGCTGCCGAAAAGTCTCCCTGTGGATTTTCATTACCAGAAACAACAGATGCATTATGATAGAAATCAGCTGCTTTCTCAATAAATACAGGTTTGTTATCTCCACGATTAAAGCAGGCAAAACCGCCCAATGTTAACATGCTGCCAAGTATGGCAGCAACAAAGATTTTTGCATATTCTGCACTCAACAACTTTTTCATACTTCGGAATTTTTAGACTATTTGAGTTTTGTTAAATAATGTTTTTTGCTGCTATAATAACAAATTTCATGCGTGTCGGATTGTGTTGTCAGTGTTTTTTAACACAATTTAACTAAGCTTAACAATTATTTAGAACTAAGGTTTTGTGATTGGGTTTCAATTGCAATTATTATAAAAATTAACTAAAAAACTATGCTATATGTTGTCTTAAATGATTGCAATTGTGACAAGTGGTAATTAATGCTATGTAAACTATCCGAGTCTTAACATAGAAAAACCTTATGAAGTTTATCTTCATAAGGTTTTTACTGGAAGCAACATTTGCTTATTTAATAGCAATAGATTTAGGTTTTACTTCTTCTGCTTTTGGTACAACTACTACCAGAACACCATTTTCATATGTAGCTTCGATATTTTCTGCGTTCACATTTTCTGGTAAAGTGAAAGATCTTTTGAAAGAAGAATAGTTGAATTCTTTACGTGTCCATTTTCCGTTTTCTTCTTTCTTTTCTTCTTTTTGCTCAGAAGAAATTGTCAATACACGACCATCCAGATTGATGTTGAAATTTTCTTTTTGTTGTCCAGGTGCCGCAACTTCCAATGTGTATCCTGTTTCATTTTCATGAACGTTTACAGCTGGAATGTTTGAGCGATAATCTTGTCCTACAGAAGTGTTGAAATCATTTAATAATTCGTTCAAAAGGTTTCTGTAAGGGAAAACACTGGATGGTTGGTTGAATCTAACGAGTGCCATAGTTTTACTAGTTTTAAGTTATTTAGTTGAATGTTTTTTCGTTTTGTGTACCTTTTTGTAATCAGGTACGCTATGTGTTATTCAACTTATATACCAACCGGAAAAAGCGATAATTTTTAACAGTTTGAGAAAGATTTTAATGACAAAAAGTCTTATATTGCGTCTTTTATGTCTTTTTTAATGACATAATGTCTTTTTTCCTTTGTTTAGCTCACACAAGTATGGGCGTTAAGGTGCCTGGATAAAGAAACAGCCTGAAGGATGGTCCTTCAGGCTGTTTCTTTAAGTGGGTTATTCATTTATACCTATAAACTTGTTGCTTATCTTTTATCGGCCATTCATAGCTAATAAGGCATCTGCAGGAGAGGATTTGCTTAAATCGTAAATATATGCGGTTTGGCCAACATGAATCTCATATATATCATTCTTTAAAGAATGAATAAGATCTTCCGCTACAGCTTGTGGAGAAATTCCATTCTCACCACCTATCTCTTTTGAAAAATCAGTATTTACTAGGGGAGGCATAAGCTCATATACTTTAACTGAAGTATTTTCGAGTGAAATCCGGATTGATTGAGAATAGGAATGCAAAGCAGCTTTGCTTGCTGAATAGGTACTCAATTTATGGTTGGGGACGAATGCTACTACAGAAGAGACTTGTACAATAGCTGCTTCTGGCTGTTTTTTAAGAAGAGGCAATAGTTTTTCATTCAGTCGTATGATAGATAGATAATTGGTAAGGATTTCTGCATGAGCATAATCAAATGATTGAGTATTTTCAGAAAGATCATGTAGATAAGCTTTGCCTGCATTGTTAATTACAATGTTCAACTGAGGATATTCACTATATAACTTCGAGACGAGGTTTTCTACATCCTCTTCATTGCTGATATCGCTTACAATAGGTATAACGCCAGGCAATTGTTCAGCTGCATATTTTAGTCTGTTTTCATCTCTACCTGTAATAATTACTTTGTTTGACTTTGATACAAATTGTTTGGCGATTTCAAATCCGATACCAGCACTTCCACCAGTAATAAGGATTGTATTGTTAGATGTTTTCATTTTGTTAAGGGAAAGAATATTTGAATTATTATACTGATTGGTTTATTGTCTACTTTGGTGTCTGGTGTTTTGTTGGTTAAATAATAATTTAAAGCGTAATTATCTTTTCAAAAATACCAATAGGTATTTTTATTATTACACATCTTTTATGGATAAAGTTCGTATAGCTTAATAAATTTTGCGAAAACTGTATTAATATATAATGGATGTGCTATTTGAGGAGATGATAAATATACTTATTGGTATGTAATATATGTTCATTGCAAGGTTTGTGTTACTGTAGGTAACCAACTGAAAAGTAACATGGATTGAGCGTAGAGATTTAGTAGATTTTAAGAAAAGATTTATCTTGCTGGCATCTATTTACTTTTAATGAATGAAAATTCTTCCATTACATTTGCTTATTGGTGAATCTCTGCATCAATCTGGCAATAGAATGTTATTCCCACTGCATTTGCCAGAAGTTGTTCGATTTAATACCTCACCACAACAACTAGCCAAACAGGTTGCCAAGGCGTTTCAAGAGAACGTGCTTAAGAAGGGGCTTTACGATCAGATTCTAAGCTATTTTAGTAATGAGGATCTGATACAGGATAGGTTGAATGTGAAGCTGGATGCCTCTGTTGATCAGTTGTTCCCAGAGCTTGAGCTTTCATTTGATATTTTTTATTTTCAGAATGAAAGTCTGCAATTTATAGGATTTGTTCCCTTACTGAGTATTGAGTCTGTAGGAAAAACGCTTGATGAACTCTATATAAATCTTTCGGAGAATATACGGTTAGAATTTATACGAAAGAAGCGTCTTCAGTCTGTTGCTACATTAATAACCACTCAGTGGTTTAGTGAGGTAAAGGTCCATCGTGTGCCAGTTGATCTTACCTTCTACACATTGGCAGAGCTTGAAAAAATGGCAGAGGCTGGTAAGCAGCAGATTTTACCGGAAGTTGCACAAAAAATGAGTTCAGATGCTGGGATGTTAGTAGGATTAACAAAAGAGTATGACCAATTAGCATCTCTTCTAAGTGGCTATTTGCGAAATAGTGTTGTAGTGGTAGGTAATACCGGAAAAGGAAAAACCACATTGATTCGTGAATTTGTTAGTAAGAGAAATCAGAATGGATTGGGGAATGTAGCTGTCTGGGAAATTTCCGCGGCACAACTGCTTCATCGGCTTACCTCCTTGGGGAGCTGGGAAGAATACCTGGCATATATGTGTAATGAACTGAGGGCCAAAGGCGACCTTCTATATATTAGTAATCTGGCTGAATTATTTGAGGTTGGTCAGTATGTAGGAAACAGTATGTCGTTTGCTGATTACCTGCGCGATTATATTGCCAGAGGGGAGATTACTGTGATTAGTGAATGTACGCCTGAACAGATAACACAGATTGAGTTAAAGTCTCCTGGTTATACTGCACTATTTGCGCAAGTAAAAATTGAAGAGATGCCTGGCCCTGTAATTCAACAAATTGTATTGCAGAAAGTTGCACTGGCAAGCCAGTCTAAGAAGATTGCAGTGGAAGATGTGGCTACAAAAGAAATTTTACGTTTACAGCAATGGTATAGCCCGTATTCCGGATTGCCAGGAAAAACCATTCGTTTTCTGGAAGCATTACTTTCAGAAAACGAAAAGTATTCAACCATATCCAAATCAGATATTTATGCCCGTTTTTGCCAGGAGACCGGTATGCCTGAATTCATGATAAATCCGGATATTCCGTTGGATATTGACGCCATGAGCCAATTTTTTTATAAGAACATTTATGGTCAGGAAGATGTCATTCAGACAGTCCTGGATGTCTTGATTTCCATTAAAGCAGCTGTAATACGAAGAGGCAAACCATTGGCTTCACTATTATTTGTTGGACCCACAGGTGTAGGAAAGACAGAAATGGCAAAGGTGTTGGCAGAATTTGTATTTGGCAATCGCCAGAAAATGATTCGCTTTGATATGAGTGAATATGCAGATTATCTATCCGTGTTACGACTTACAGGTGATCTATATGCCTCGGGTGAGGGCTTGCTGACAGCAGCTGTTAGACGTGAGCCTTTTTCTGTATTGTTGTTTGACGAACTTGAAAAAGTACATCCCTCTTTCTACGATCTGTTATTGCAGATTCTTGGTGAGGGTCGGCTAACAGATTCAAAAGGTCGGGTGGCAGATTTTTGTAGCACTATTATTATCCTGACTTCTAATATTGGGGCTCGCAGTTATCAGGTTGGGACGGTTGGTTTTATAGAAACCAAAGCTCAGAAAGAAACTGCTATATCTCATTTTCAGAATGAAGTACAGAATTTCTTCCGGCCTGAATTATTCAATCGCTTGGATCGGATACTGGCATTTGCTCCTTTGGAGAGATCTGTAATCCGACATATTGTAGATCGAGAGATATCAATTCTGAAAAAACGAGAGGGTATCAATGGTCGTAACCTTGTGATCGATATAGCCAAAGATATACTGGACTATTTGGGTAGAGAAGGGTACAACTGGGCATACGGAGCACGTTTTCTGCAACGAACCATTCAGGATAAGATTGTAATTCCGCTTTCTGGTCACCTGAATACATATGAGTTTCATGTGCCTCTGGACATTACAATAGATCTGAAAGAAAACGAACCTCATTTTCGGATCAATCGAAGAAATGAAACACAACTCATTGAGCAGGTAGTTGAGGAAAATTCAGAACTTACCGTTATTGAATTTACAAATGAAGTTACTAAACAACGACGAAATGCCATTACTATTCGTAATGGTAGTTATTATGCACACTTTATTAGTCGTCTTGATCAGTTGAATCGGAAACTGGCAAAACTAAAAGACAAAAGACAGGAGGAGAAATTCTGGAAGGATGATGTGCAGAGCAAAGTATATTATGAACTGATGGGTATCAGGGATGATTTTGATTTGATTACTCAGCAGATACAGTCTATAGAAAGCGAGAATTTCCTTTTATTAAATGGGATTGAAGGAAAAACTCCGGAATTGTATCGGCTTTTTAAATCATGGAAAACCCAATTTCAGAATTTGAAAATAAAGCTGGTACGACAGGAAAATCCTGAGTTTATGAAATGCATTATTGGCATTTATGGACATGCAGGGAGTGTAATGCAACTGGCTGATATCTACAGGAACCTGAGCATGGAGAGGGGATATATAGTCAATGCTTTCCAGATCTGGCACAATAATCAGGAAATTGTATTCACAGGCGAAACCTGGCAAAGGTTTAGGCCTTATAACTTGTATGCGGATCTTAAAAAGCAACCGTTAGTATACCTGCGATTTTCGTATGATAAGCCAATAGATGATAACTATGCTTTGGTTGGCGTTGAGTTGGAAGTAACAGGGAACTTGCCTTTTCTGTTTTTTAAAAGTGAAAATGGAGGACATAATGTGACAACTGCCACAGGTGAAATACGAAAATATCAGGTAATTGTCTCTACCCAACCTTTTGATAAGTTTAAGACTCCTGGCGGTATTCATCGGAAAAACTTTTTTGAAGGTCATAAAGCCCGCCGTCAGTATACACCCAAGGGATTACAGGATACTACCTATGATTTACTTACAAGTACAAACCAATATGAACAGTCTTTAAGTAAAGTTCTGCAACATCAGTTTAATACAGCTATTGACAGTTATCTGTTGTAAAGACATTTTCTTGTACTCTCCAGTTTTGCAAATTTTACATGGCCAATATTCATTTTGAAATACCTATCTGGGTTCAACATAAAAAAGAGCAATACATTATTCGTCCGTTGTTTCATTCGGAATGGTATGCAGCTGATGAACGGTATGAGAATGCTATTCGCAAACTTACTCAGCTTATCCGAAAGGAATTTTCACAATATAGAGTTGAGCGGGATAACTCGGATGAGTTGTTATGGCTGTTGTTTAATCCGGAATTCAAGTTTGAATCCATAGATTTGGATTTTAATTATGGGCAACGCTTTTTTAATGGAAAGTTGTCTGTTGCCTGGTTTATACAAGGAGAGTATACAGTAGTATTATTGCCAGCTTTTGGAAATTATCAGTTTATTTCCAGAAAACCCAATGCACGCAGATCTGATGTGATCGAAGAAGTAATACAACAAGTCCAGATCTATGCACGCAAGTATACAAAGAAGAAAGATGAAGAGTTTATACTGGATGGATTTGCATCAGGCAAAGGTGAGTTTTGTACAACATTGGATCTGCACATGTTTGTGCCTGGAGAAAAAATCCTTGGAGATACTAACAACCTGTTTCAACAGTTTTTTCGTAGTGAAATATCATTTGATGGCAGACGGGAAATTGTACGCGTAGGACACGATCTCAATGACTGGTATCCTACACAACTCAGCAGAGCATATTTTTCAGATTTGATAGTGGAACAGCTGAAAACTTTACTCTATAACCGGGAGAATATCCCTGTTGTACTGATAGGAGATCGTAAAGTAGGAAAAACAACGATTCTGCATGAAGTAGTATACCGACATGTGGAAGAACATGCCGACAAGCAATTATCTAAGCTGGATAATGTCTGGAATGTCGATCCTTCCCGAATCATTGCAGGGATGAGTATAGTCGGTGCCTGGCAACGACGCTTTGAAGCAATCATTCGCTTTGCTATGCATCCTCTTGAAAAGAATCCTCGCCAGGATAAGTTATATTTTACAAATATCGTGTCTTTGTTCCGGATTGGGAAGTCTTCACAGAACAGCATGACATTGAGTGATGTGCTGAAACCCTATCTTCAGGGACGTAGATTGCAGGTGATTCTGGAAGCTACTCCTGAAGAATGGGCAGTTGTCAGTGAACTAGATCGAGGGTTCACAGATTTGTTTAAGGTTATTCGTTTGTATGAACCAGATGAGACCACAGGACTGAAGATTATAAGCAAACTTCGTAACCAGCTTGAGCAGGAGCATCAGTTTGGTATTACGAATCTGGCTTTAGTTCGATTAATTGAACTTCAGAAACGCTTTCATATTTCCAGAGGTTTGGTTGGAGTAGTAGCGGAAAGTTTGCATCAATTGGCAACTAAATATGCTAAAAAAGAGATTGATGTACAGACGATCATAAGCGAATTTAGTAGTCAGACACATTTGAATGAAAGATTGGCAAATCAGGATATTCGTATTGGTCGGACTGAATTTGCTGATTATTTGGCTGAACGCCTTATTGGGCAACCAGAAGCTGTAGATTGCCTTACAGATGTTTTGAATGTAATCAAAGCACAGCTGAATAATCCTGAGCGTCCGTTTGGAGCGTTTTTGTTTATTGGACCCACAGGGGTAGGCAAGACACAGGCAGCGAAAATTCTGGCTAGATATTTATTCACACACGATGAAAGCCTGGTTCGTTTTGATATGAATGAATTCATCGATGATGACGCTGTAAACCGATTGGTAGGCGATTTTACCAATCCAGAAGGCCAACTTACTACTAAAATTCGTTACAACTCCTTTTGTGTTCTTCTATTTGACGAAATTGAGAAAGCACATCCGGATGTACACAACCTGTTGTTGCAGATATTAGGTGAAGGTCGTCTGACAGATGCCTTGGGACGGACTGTCAGCTTTTGTAATACTGTTATTATCATGACGTCTAATCTGGGGGCAGAACGTGTTGGAAAAGAAATCAATCTGCAACGTAGAGAGGATATCACAACTCGGACATATGAAAAGGCCGTGCGTGATTTCTTCCGACCGGAATTCATCAATCGGATTGACAGAATTGTCTTTTTTCAAAAGCTTACCTCTCAACACATTGGGCTTATTGCCTGGCTTCAGATCAAAGAACTACTTAAACGGCATGGTTTTCTGCGTCGTCATACTATTTTGAATGTTTCACCAGAAGTGTTGGAAGCTATTGCTCAAAAAGGATTTGATCCGGAAATGGGAGGGAGAGCACTAAAACGTCAGATTGAGAAAGAACTCACCGTATTGATTGCCGATAAGCTGGTACTGATTGCCCCTGACAAACCTGTTATTTTTAGTTTGTTTCACCGGGATGATCAGTTTATGCCACATCTTACTCTGTTGGAACATATACCAAAAAACGAAACATCGGAACTGCCTAACCTGGAAAATCTTGAAATTACATTTGATTTGTTTGCTGAATTGTTGGAAACAGTAGAGGATATTAAAGAAGAGTTGCTGGAAATGGATCAGGAGAATAGCAGTCTGGTATATTCAACGGAAACGAACAAGGAAGCTTCCCAACTGATGTATTTTAAGGAATCGTTAACAGAGATAGAAGCAAAGCTTACGAATATTCTTTGGGAGTATCAGGCTGGTAAGAAAATGAATATTGCAAAGACGGTTCTTCCTTTAAAAAGTGTTTCGGGAGTAAAAAGAATACGTAACTATGGTTGGAATGGCGAAGGGAAAGCATTCTTGACAGAATTATATAGTCAGCTGGAAATATCAGATTACTTTAATGAGATTCATGAATCTGCTGCCCGAATAGTAAACGAAACGAATGCTTTGTACTTCTATCTGTCACAGGACATAGCATGGCTTGATTTCAACCTTACTTGTTATGTAGAGCAACGACCTGGGCAGATTTTACTTCGTATAGCGTCTGCCGTTGAAAACTCAGGAAGTAATGAGATAGAATATATGGAGAAGATGTATAGGACAGTATTTGGACTTACTACAAAAGTAAAGCAGGAAAAAGGCTATATCTACCTACATATTCATGCTACAGGTGTATACCATCTGTTTCAGCAGGAAGTTGGATTTCACATGTTTTTTTCTTCTCATGAAACCTCTGTTCCGGTGGAAGTTTCTGTGTATCCAGTTGAGACTGGCTCAGATATAAATACCCTCATATATGAGATTGAAAAAGGAAGGAAATCTCCTGTTGATAGTGATGAACAATCTGTAAGTCACATTGTACGCCTATACATGCTGGGAGATGGTAAAATCAAACGTACACTCATTACGGATTTAAGGTCTGGTATTGTTCATAATAAAGACCTGACTTATCAGGAACTCAAATGGTTGTTTTATGCCAATACCATTACTCAGGATGAGTAAAGAGAACATATATATTTGAAAGATTTATTGCTGATTTTGTTTCAATTATCTTTTAGCGGATGCGCTACTACATTTTATGAAAATACTGGAGTTTCCTTTACTGTGTCGCCGAATAGATGAAAATACCATACTGGGGCAGATTATAGGCCTGGATAAACAACTGGTGTCTGATGATATTCGTGGCCTTACAGGTGATTTTTCGGAATATATTGAAAAGCAACTTCAGCGGGGAGCATACTACGAACCAGAGATTCTACAACCAAGGATTAAAACACTCAAACTTATTATACGTCCTCACTACCAGGAAAAACAGCGAATTTATCCTGTAAAAGAATCTATTGAGTTTCCGGTTTATGCTGTATATGGAGGCAATGAACAGGGGTTTTTCGAGTGCTTTCTACCATTGCTTGATAAAAGTTTTTATTTCTATTCTGAAAAAGATCTGGATAAACTCATAGAGCACTTTGCCAAAGATGTACTTCACAACATGGATCCTGGCAAAATCTATAGTTTATTGCAAAGTTCTGCTCCATGGTTGGAGAGTGTTACTGTGAAAGTACCTAGGGTCGAGCAGCCCAAAACTAAGGCAGATGATTTCTCACATCTCCAAATGCTGAACAGTGTAGCTGAGAGACTTCCTTATGCCAGAAAAAATACCAGGTTAGTCCTGGATGCGGCCTGGGAGAGGGGAGAATTTGTTGATAAGCTGATTTCTTTTCTGTTGACAGGAAAAAACAATGTTCTGCTTGTGGGTAATTCAGGTGTTGGTAAAAGTACCATTATCCATGAAGCTATTCGAAAAATACATCAGCAGGAGAAGTCACAGGAAGATTTCGAGCGTCATTCATTCTGGCGTACAACTCCTGCTCGTATTACTGCCAAAGCAAAATATCTGGGTGAATGGCAGGAAAACTGTGAAGAACTGGTCAGTGATCTGGTACATGCAAATGGTATTGTCTGGATTGAGAATTTTGTGATGCTGGCTCTAACTGGTGGAGAAGGACCCGAGGATTCTGTAGCTGCTTTTCTAACCTCATTTATCCGGCAAAAACAATTGCAGATGATAAGTGAAGTAACTCCTGAGCAATTAGATGTAATGCGTAAGCTTTTGCCTGGCTTTGTCGATCATTTTCAGATCTTGCCCGTGCAGGAGATGAATACGGCTACAATGTTAAAAATATTCGATTACTATACAGCACATGCTGAAAAACATCAAAAGGTTTCTTTTTCACATCAGGCTCTGGAAACAGTGTATATGCTTCTGGATCGATTTGTCCGTTATGAAAGATTCCCAGGTAAGGCCATTCGCTTTCTGAATCAGTGTGTGAATAAAGCGCTTCAGACCCAACAGTCGATTGTTGATCCGCAGGTGGTTATCAAAAATTTTTCTCGCCAAACTGGTTTGCCCGATATCTTGCTTCGGGATGACTTGCTATTGGATAATAAGGTGCTAAGAAAGCATTTCAGTGATCGCATTAAAGGGCAGGATCATATACTAGAAAAAATTATTTCAGTGATCAAAGTATTTAAGGCCGGTTTAAATGATCCCAATAAGCCCATTGCTTCCATGATCTTTGCCGGACCTACCGGAGTAGGGAAAACGGCTACTGCTCAGACCCTGGCCGATTATTTCTTTGGTATTGGTCAGACCTATCAACCTCTGATACGGCTTGATATGAGTGAGTTTCAGCACCCTGGACAAATTTATCGATTGATTGGAGCTGAAGGCAAGCTGGTACAGTTTGTCAGAGAAAAGCCGTTTTGTGTAGTTTTATTGGATGAAATTGAAAAGGCGCACCCATTGATTTTCGATGCCTTGCTTACTGTGTTAGATGAAGGGATCTTAATTGATTCAACAGGACGGGTAACAGATTTCCGGAATTCGATCATTATTATGACATCCAATCTGGGAGCTTCGCAGCGTGGTTCTGTAGGATTTCGTAATTACCAGACAAATGATTTTGAGGCTGGTATCAAAGCCTTTTTCCGTCCTGAGTTTTTTAACCGGATTGATCTCATACTGCCATTCTATGCATTAGATCAGGATACCATCCGTGAAATTACTTTGTATGAACTGAGTCATATTGGGACGCGGGATGGTATTAAGAATCGTGGATTAAAGCTTTCCTATACAGATGAGTTAATTCATTATATAGCAGAGAAAGGCTTTGATAAAAAATATGGGGCTCGTCCTCTTCAGAGGGAAATTGAACGGTTGATTGTCGCCCCATTGGCTCGACTGATTTTGCAGCGTCCAGAATTATACAATCAGGAGGTCTTGATCGGGTATGAGAAGGATTCAGTTGTATTTGTCTGATAGTTTATAATTTTTTCTTTGACGTCTTTTAAACAACTTCAAAGAAAAAATTACTCAAGTCGATTATATTCTTTCAGGATTTTGACCACTTTGTCCATAGGTAACGCTTCAATTACATGTTGTTCTTTACCTGTTGTGGTTTCGGCTTTAGTCATTGAGTTGATAATAGCTTCCTCTGTGGCTTCAATTACTGCCATAAATAGGGAAGACATGTAATCGTTGTGTAACAATGTAACAGTTTGGGTTGGTTGAGAGGGTTCATAGGGTATCCGAAGTGCTGGATCTGTAGAAAATGCTATGACATAATCGCCACTACCGTTGGCTGCAATTCCTCCGGTTTTTGCAAGTCCAAGCATAGCGCGTTTTGCCAGACGTTCCAGATTACGGGCATCCAGTGGTGCATCTGTTGCTACGATGATCATACAGGAGCCATCTGCGTCCTCTGTTTTTTTCGTATTTTGAGACTTACTGTCACCAGGAGTTTTTCTGGATTCTTTCTCTTTTTTCAATTGTGGACTTAGGTAATATTGGTCAAGGCGCTCTCCTACAGGTGCACCTGCTATTTGTAATACGCCACCAAAGTTGGTTTGGACAAGGACGCCTACTGTATATCCTCCAACCGCTTGTGGTAGCATTCTGGAGGAGGTGCCAATACCTCCTTTGAATCCAAAGCAAACAGTACCCGTGCCAGCTCCAACATTACCTTCCTGAACAGGTCCTTCTGTTGCTTTTTGAATTGCTTCCAGTACATGTGCTTTGGTGACATGTCTTCCACGAATATCATTCAGATAGCCATCATTCGTTTCTCCTATTAGTGCATTTACTGATTGTACTTTCTCATTGCCAGCTTGGTCCAATGTATACTGAACAGTTGCTTCCATTGCTGTACCAACACTGAGGGTATTGGTGAGAATAATTGGTGTTTCCAGATTGCCCAATTCTGTTACCTGTGTACTGCCACTTAATTTTCCAAAACCATTGCCAACATAGACTGCTGCAGGTACTTTTTGCTGGAAAATGTTGCCATCATGTGGTGAAATAGCCGTAACACCCGTCCGGATTGAGTTGCCTATATGTAAAGTCACATGTCCAACTTTGACTCCTTGTACATCCGTTATTGCGTTGTGGGTGCCTGTTGGTAGTACTCCAATCCGGATACCATATTCTCTTGCTCTTTTTCGTCCAGAAGAAGTTTGTTTGGCTTGGCTGTACACATGAACCAGGAATAGAGGGGTAATCAGGATGGCAAAACAAAGTCGCCTGGAAGATAGGCTATACACTATAAAATGAGAGTTGATGAAAATGGAAGAAGATCCTATAATCTAAAAATAAAAGTTGCCCTTTCTGAGTATATTGTAATCAAAAAGGGCAACAAAACAAATTATGAAATTCCTTTCATTCCTTCCTGTTCTGCAAAAGGCTGGTTACGGAGTCGTTTGCCTGTAGCTTTGAAAAGGGCATTAGCAACTGCGGCTCCGGTAGGAGGCAAGGCCGGTTCACCCAAACCTGTAGGATCAATAGTATTTTCAACAAAATGCACTTCCACTTCCGGAATCTCATTCATGCGGATCAGACGATAGGTATTGAAATTAGATTGTTGGGGTGCACCATCTTTGAATGTCAGATTAGCGTACATAGCATGCCCTAGTCCGTCTACAATACCCCCCATTATTTGCTGACGTGCTCCACTTTTATTGATGACTACTCCACAATCAGCGGCTGCATAGATTTTCGTTAGTACTGGTTTCCCTTTTTGCATGACTACTTCACCTACCTGTGCAACATAGGAGAAGTGTGAAAAATAAACACTAAATCCTTGAGATACCCCTTTCTTTTTACCCCAACCTGATTTTTCAACTGCGAGCTGAATAACAGATTTCAAACGGTCAATATCGTATTTAATGGCACCTGTCGGAGATTTTTTTGCTTTGTCTAGTAACTCAAGCCGGAATTGTACCGGATCTTTTTTGGCTGCAGAAGCTACTTCATCCAGAAAAGCTTGTTCTGCAAAGGCCAGAAAGTTGGTAATAGGAGCCCTCCACGGACCTGTTGTGATTGGAGATTTATGTTCTACTGTATCAATGAGCAGATTCTCAACAGCTCCTGAGGGGAAGTTATCTTCACGGGTACAGTTGCCTGAATTCATCCCTACACCTCGTAATTTGTAGCCAACCAGATTGCCTTGTTTGTCTAATGCTGCTTCAAAACGATAACGTACTGCCGGACGGTAACTGCCGCCTGTCATATCATCTTCCCGTGTCCAGATCACTTTTACAGGTGCTTTGACAAGATTTGATACCTCCACAGCTTCCAGTACATAGTCGGTTTTTAGCCGACGACCAAATCCACCTCCCATACGCGTCATTTCAACAGAGACTTTTTCAGGAGCAATATTCAGCAGTTTGGCTGTTTCGTTGCGTGCAGCCTCGGGGGTTTGGGTTGAACCTATGAGCTCTACGCTATCTGGTTTGACATGCGCAAAGAAGTTCATAGGTTCCAGTGGACTGTGCGAAATAAAAGGACACTGATATTCGCTTTTGATTACCTTGGCTGCATTCTTAAACGCCATCTCTACGTCTCCATCTTTTCTGCGAACAGTTGTATTGGGACTATTTAATAATTCTTCGAAAATACGATTGTGATCCGTAGTGCTTTCCAGATCACTTTCTTTTTCATACTCTATTTTTAGCAAATCAATAGCTTTCTTCACCTGCCAGGTTGATTTACCTACCACAGCTACATTGTTTTTAAAGGTAATTACATCGGTAATACCAGACATAGATTTGGCTGCTGTGGAATCAACAGATTTTAATTTCAATCCAAAAGCTGAAGGGCGTTTGATCATTGCAAACAGCATTCCTTCCCGATAAAAGTCTATTCCATAGAGGGGCTGACCTGTGAGAATCTTAGGATTATCGACATTTTTAGCTACCTGACCAATCAGTTGGAAATCTTTGACTTCTTTTAGCTTTACATCAGAAGGTACAGACAACTTAGCTGCTTCTGAAGCCAGTTCTCCATAACTTAGCTTACGCCCTGAGGTAGTATGAATAACCATCCCTTTTTCTGTCTTACATTCAGCTACTGGTACTTTCCAATGTTTTGCCCCAGCTTCGAGAAGCATCTGACGGGCTGTAGCTCCTGCTTTACGTAGTCTTTGCCATGAATGTCTGATAGAACCACTGCCACCCGCGACCTGCCTTTCAAATTTTTGGGTGTCGAGAGGTGCCTGCATTACGTTTACATTCTTCCAGTCCACATCCAGTTCTTCGGCAACAATCATAGGAAAGGCTGTTTTGATGCCTTGTCCTACTTCCGGATTAGGGGAGAAAATAGTCACAATGCCATTGGGGGCAATAGAGAGATAACTGTTGAAATCAATAGCCCCAGCAAGAGTACCTTCAGTTAGGATAGCTTGTGTATCTGCGCTGGCAGTGTTCCAGTTAAATCCCAGAAATAGCCCCCCACTCGTTGCTATTGCCAGTTTTAAGAAATTTCTTCGGCTAGGGTTAGGTAGAGTAGACATAGCTATTTGAGTTTAGTAGAGGCAAGTTTTACAGCTTCACGGATACGATGGTAGGTTCCACAGCGACAGAGGTTACCTGACATTGCTACTTCTATTTCTTCCTCTGTAGGTTTAGTATTATGTTTTAGAAAGGAAGCCGCTGTCATTATCTGACCAGCCTGACAATATCCACATTGGGGTACATCTACTTCATCCCATGCCAACTGTACTGGATGGTCACCAGTAGAGGAAAGTCCTTCTATGGTTGTTACCTTTGCTGTACCGATAGCGGATACAGGTAATACACATGAACGGGTTGCCTCTCCATCCAGATGAATAGTACAGGCTCCACATTGAGCTATACCACAACCATATTTAGTACCTACTAGTCCTAAATGGTCTCTCAAGACCCATAAAAGAGGAGTTTCTGGATCAACATCTGCTTCATAGTTGCGTCCGTTGACAAGTAGTTTGAAAAGTGCCATTGGTATAGTTAGGAGGTTAGTATAAACTAAATTACAAAAATTAGTGGATGGCTTATACAAATCAGGAGAGAAATTTATACAATTAAGTGAAAAGATGCTTCTGCTATAAGGTATTTGACTAAAGGAGGCATATAGGAGTTTGGTATTTAGATGTGAGCAATAATGAAACAGCAGTTACTTAGCATCTTGTTAATTTACCCTTTATCAGTTTTTTGGTACATGTGTTCCCTCCTATAGGGGAGGGAACACATGTACCAAAAAACAAAAAATGTAAAGTAAGCTAAAAAGTACTAAAAAGTAAGCTAAAAAATATATTGCAAACTTCTTGTTATACAGTTAGTTGGTAAATAAAATAAAACGAGTGAGCTAAAAACAGGTTATTGATGATCCAAAAAACACCGTTTTTTTTAGCTCATTTTTTAGTTTTTCCACATATATCAAATCTAAAAAATGAGCTAAAAACTAATGTGATTTTTGTTGAAAAAGTGCAATTTGCTAGGGGGCTGCCTTTGTTTCTATGGAATAAATCTATTTTTAATGATAAATCTCTCTAGTCAGACTGCTTTATCCTATATATAATTGAACTCACTACTTAACCTAACAAGAAATATTAGCTGATACCTAAAAGAGTGATGAACTGAGTTCCGATCAAAATTCAATTTGCTGTGAGTTATGCACATAGAAAAAATGATCGGAACTCTGATTAAAATCAAAAGTGATTAAAGTTATGTTGAGAATCAAAATTGTTGTGTATAATGAGTAATCTCTCTGCCAATCAGTGTGGCTGCATTGTCTTT
This sequence comes from Xanthocytophaga flava, assembly GCF_030068545.1. Lineage (NCBI taxonomy): Bacteria > Pseudomonadati > Bacteroidota > Cytophagia > Cytophagales > Rhodocytophagaceae > Xanthocytophaga > Xanthocytophaga flava. Next base: position 55,150 of record NZ_JASJOR010000030.1, read on the forward strand.
GCAAAAACAGTTTTTGCTATGAATTATACACATATAGATTGTCCTCTCATTGTTTGAGTTCCAGTACCAAAGATGTTTTTGCCGGGATCTTTAGTGTAGTCAAATCAGAGATGTTTTCTCCAGAAATAATATCCCTGGCTTGTTTAAAGGATTGCAACCGCTCTGAAAATCGTTTTGTTGAAAGGTTTTTTTCCTTAGAACTACCATTGAGGATTACCATAACAGATTCATTTGCTGTATAGCGGAAGTATACATATACATTGTCTTCCGGTAAATAATGCATCAGCTTGCCTGTATGAATAACGGATTGCGTTTTGCGCCAGTCCAGTAGCTTCTTTATAAGCTCATAGGCTTCATTTTGACTGGCATTACGTCCCTGACCGGTAAATGCATTGATCGGATCTCCAGGCCAGCCTCCGGGAAAATCTTTGCGTACATCAGGATGAACAGCTCCATCTCCATCCATTAACAGCTCAGTGCCATAATAAAGCTGAGGGATACCACGTGTAGTTAACAGTAGTGTAATGCCAAGTTTAAACTTCTGAATATCTCGTCCAATACTTAAGAAAAAGCGCGTCAGATCATGATTATCGAGAAAGATTACATTGTTATTCGGATTGGGATAAATAAAGTCCTGCCCTAACAACATATAAAGCCGAACCAGGCCAGTATCCCAGCTTCCTTCTTCCTGTAGAGCCTGTATCACTGTACCATAAAACGGAAAGTCTGTCACTGAAGGAAGTTGAGTTACATATCCATCTGTGCCTTTAAAGCCTTTTTGCCAGTAAGCTGTCATTGGTACAGAGTTAATCCATGCCTCACCCACCAGGTTAAATTTGGGGTATTCGTTTTGTAAGGCTGCTGCATAGTTAGCCATAAATTCTTTATCAGGGTATGGGTAGGTATCCATACGTATTCCATCAATCCCCGCATATTCAATCCACCATAGGGAGTTTTGAATCAGATAAGTTGCAAATCTTGGATTGGTTTGATTGATATCAGGCATAGAGGGAACAAACCATCCATCTGTCATTTTACGTAAGTCAGATTGCGAGGCATAGGGATCTGATGGCGTGCCAGTTCTATAACTTGTAAGCATAGGTTCTTTTGCCTGTGAGTCATGTATCCAGTCTTTTTCCGGTAAGTCTTTCATTAGCCAGTGTTCAATTCCTATATGATTAGCCACCATATCCTGAATAACCTTCAATCCTGATTGATGGCTCTGATTTACAAAGCTGACATATTCCTCATTACTTCCGAACCGACGATCTACCTGATAAAGATCCGTAATAGCATACCCATGATAGCTTTCTCTGCGTTGGTTGTTTTCCAAAACCGGGTTTAACCAGATGGCTGTAACTCCAAGATTTTTAATATAGTCAAGATGATTGGAAATTCCTTTTAAGTCGCCTCCATGTCTGCCAAAAGGCTTGTTTCGGTGAGTTCCTTCGTACATACCAGCTATGGTATCGTTTTGGGGATTTCCATTGGAAAAGCGATCGGGCATGATAAGATAAAGCACATCTGCCGGACTAAATCCCTGGATACGATTGGTGGATGAAGACTTTGTTCGAAGTTCGTACTGATGGGTAAATGTTTTTTTGCCTATTTTAAAGGCTATAGGTACTTTACCAGCTATAGCATCCGGGGAGATCTGGAGATTTAAAAAAAGATAATTGGGACTCTCAACTTTTTCAATGCCAGATAAGTTTACACCTTTATAAGATAATGAAACTTGTGCCTGACCTATTCCAGGGCCATGTACTAAAATCTGTAATCCAGGATTTTTCATTCCTACCCACCAGAAGGCAGGTTCAACGTGCGACAGGGTTATTTTTTGTGCAAAGGCGGATGATGAAAAAATGACCCAGATAAAATAAAAACTCAAATGAGTAATGGTTTTCATATGTAAATATTTCTGGATAATAAATATAGGTTCAAAAGTACAAACAATTAGTACGAAAGCAAGAAGTTTAGTACAATTGGAAAGTGAATTGAGAATATGTTGATGTAGTCGAAATGTAAGGGTGAAAGGGTATTTCTGTGAAGAAGCTAATATGTAAGAATTTACGTGTAGAATGGTGGAAGTAAAATAATGAAAGGTCGGTATTTGGATAGGAAAAATTAATATTGTATAAAGTGTTGATTATGAAGGTAGAACAGGAGTTTAAACAGTTTGTGGAGTTCGGACATATTTTTGATAAGTCCACACGTAGAGAGTTGGTCCGCTATCTGAAAACAAAATTGTATGAACCGTCATCTTTGAAAGACAATGAGTTAGCTGTTACGGATTCTCAGGAAGGATGGATAACTGTTCTGGACAAAATTTTTACAGAAGACAAGCTTCTTCGGGTTACAGTAGGGAATGAAGCACTCGCTACCCAGATTATTCATGATACGCTTCTATGGATGCGTAGATCACAGAATGAGATCAACAAAAACAATCCGTGTCAGGAGGAGTTTGGGATGTTCCAATCCTGGAGAGATCGTCCTTTACGACTATGGGCTGAAACCTGGTATCATCTTACAAACTTTCTGAAAGAGGCTTATACAAGAGAACAACTGGATGTTAGTTTTTATGAATATCATTTTGATCCGGTTTTCAGAGATAGGGAACGATTCTATAAAGAGATTGAAGGTGAAGGCGAAGATACTCATCCTGTTAACCGTTTGGTGAATGATTTACTAAGGCAATGGGAGATACTATTGGTTCAGAAAAGTCTTCAGTATGAAATGCAGGAGATACAGGAAAAAATGCAGGCGTATAGTGAACTTTTATATGCCAAAGCCTCCGAATATGAAAAGATGGTTGACTTACTGGAACCCTTTGCTCAGGAAGTAGGGCGATTCTGGAATATGTCAAGAGGTTTATGGAAACAGACCAACTTTGATGTATTACAAAAGTATCGGGAGCTTTTGAAAAATGAAGATTCTATCAGGGAACTAGCTGATTTGTTAGGACGTATGCGAGAGGCTCAGATTGAAATCGAACATGAACAATATGAATATGCTATTGCTAAGGCTACCTACAGGCCTAGTCTGGAAGAGTCAACTGAGATTGGTGGGGTTTATGAGAGTAATAATCTGAATTATCTCCTGCCTGCAGAGACTGTTTTGTTAGGTGATACAGAGACAGAAATGGCTTTTTACAAAAAATACATAGACAACGGATTATTAACTTTTCAGTTTCAGGGAAGAGAAATTGTAAAAGGAGAGGGGAGCGCTTCCGGAAACCGTGAACTGATACGTCGCAAGCACAAAGGTCCGTTTATTATTTGTGTAGATGCGAGCGCCTCTATGGAGGGGACACCGGAATATGTGGCTAAAGTCTGTTGTTTTGCTATTTTGCAAATGGCTGCACGGGAAAAACGAAGCTGTTATCTGATATCGTTTTCTACGGGCTTGCATACCATTAACTTACTGGAGTTGGAAAATTCCATGGACCAACTGGTCAAGTTTCTATCTATGACTTTTAATGGCGGTACTGACATCCATCCACCTATGTATGAGGCATTGACTATGTTGCAGACTCACAACTACAAAGAGGCGGATGTGCTAATGATTTCTGATTTTATTATGTATGAAATGCAAGACCCTCTGTTAAAGCGTATTCGTCAGGAACAACAAAAGGGAACACACTTTCATAGTCTTACTGTACATACTGGTACTGATCCCAATATTCGTGTAGTAGAAGTATTTGATAATTATTGGATTTACAATCCGGAAAGTAAGGAGATTGGCCGGCAACTGGCTGTAGATTTACAAAAGATTAATGTGGGGATACCTCAGATATAAGTATTCTTTGGAAAAGATACTTATATCTGAGGTAATCTGTTGTTTGTCAGATTAGTAGTGAGAAACTGTGTCGAATGGTTCTTAAAAAGAAAAAGGATTACGAGCCATGCGTTTTTGTTCTTGTTTAAACGCTTTCAACAGTTCCCGTACGTATACTGGGTCCTGCAATGTTTGTACTTCTTCTTTTAATTGCTTAATATACTTCTTGAGTACATTTACTTCCCGTTTTACATTAGCATCCAGGCGTTCCGGAGGCATACATAATTGAGAGTATAAGGAAGGTGCAAACGGATTATCACCCATTTGCAGAGAGTATAATTCTGCTTCCAACTCATCAATTTGTTCCTTCAGTAACTTGTTGTAATATTTCAATTGCTCATCTGGAAGAAGCTCAAAATCTCCATGATCTTTTTGTTTGTATTCTAATTGCAAACGTAAAAGTTCAAAGAGGTCATCGTTTTCATATGCCTGAGTGATTCGTTGCATAATCAACGTTTTTCTTTCCTTTTCAAGTGCATCAGGTTCTCTGTCCGGATGAAATTCTTTAACCAGTTGCATATACACAGAGCGTACCGTCTTAGTTATGTTTTGTGCTTCCTGGCGTATTTTTTCTTCTTTGGCTATTTGTTTGGCTGTCTTCTTTTTATTAGCCTTTCGTTCTTCTTCTTTGGCTGCTTCCTGTTCTACTTTGCGCTCATAGGCTTCCTTAAAGGTATTGACATCGCTAAAGTCTGCATCTTCATCCATATCAATTCCCATATTGGCAAACATTTCTTTCATCATTCCACCCGTTTCCTCATTGGCCTGTTGATTGTATTCGTCGAATGACTGTCCTTCATATTTTTCGAACAGGGGCTTCAGATCTTCATAACCTAAATCTGCAATTAAGGGATATACTTGTGTGACAATAAACTCTGCCAGTGTTTCATTGTCACGTTTCTTTAATGCACCCGAGTCATGTACTTTATCCAGTGCCCAAAGGGATTGAATCTTGAGTTCTATTTTTTGTTTTTCAAGAGGCACCAATAGTTCGTTAACTTTTTGCTGAGCTTTTTCCAGAACAGTTTGTGTACTGGTAAGAGCTTGCTTAAGTCTGTCAACTTTTTGCGAATAGTTGTTAAACTGTTTCTGGAGTTTAGATAATTGCTTTCCTTCTTTTGTCTGAATAGCAATTATATGTTGATTTTCTCTATCCATAGTTTTGTAAGTAGTCTGTACAAAAATAAAACTTATGAAGTTACTTAATTGGTTCTACTATTTCTTTACGACATACTTTATAGTTTAAGAGCTAGTTGCTCAAATACCTGTTCCCATCTGACATTTTTTCCGGATTGTTTGCCCAGGCGGACAATAATGAGATTTTTGGAAGGATTGACATAAATATATTGCCCGTGAAATCCATTAGCTTCAAAATTACCTTTTTTTGTATTGGTAAACCACCATTGGTACTGATAATAGGGTACACTTCCCTGAGTTGTGTCTATTTGAGTAGATTCTTCAACCCATTTTGCAGGTATCAACTGTTTACCATTCCAGTTGCCTTTATGAAGATAGAGTCTTCCGAATTTAGCAAAGTCTCTTGCTTTGGCATTAATACAACAAAATGTTTTTTCAAGTCCGTTCTTCTTTTTATCAATACTCCAGGTGGCATCATATTCCATTCCAAGAGGTTGCCACAGTTTTTCATTTAGGTAGTCTGTTACATTTTTATGTGTAGCCCGTTCCAGTATTAATCCAAGCAGTTGAGTGTTAATGCTCCGATAGGCAAATTGGGTTCCCGGCTCATAATCCATTTTCAGACGGGAGATATACTTACGCAGATTTCGACCATAATAGATCTTAGCAGCCATACCGAATGGTGAGTAATAGCTTTCATTGGCTTTGATACCCGATGTCATTTGGAGTAAATGACGGATGGTTACTTTATCAAAGTCTTTTTTGCCTTTAAACTCTGGGATATAGTCTATGATTCTATCATTTACACTATGAATGTGACCTTCAGAGATAGCAATTCCGATCAATGCCGATGTGTAAGACTTTGCCATAGAGAATGAAGCCACAGTTGAGTTTTTTTCATACTCTTTAAAGTATTTTTCAAACAGAATGGAATCATTTCGGATAATCAGAAAAGCCACTGTTGGTGTGTTTTCAAGCAGGCTATCCAGAGTCTGAATCTTTACGTGCTGGAATATTTTCTGACTTAGATGTTGGGTTTCAGTGAAATGAAAAGGAGTAGGGCTGGCGGGAAGGAGACGGGAAGGAAATATCTTATAATCAGTGATATTGGAAAAGTTGTACCAGACAAATCTGCCAACCAGGCAGGAAGTACAAGTAAGGAATATAACAAGCAGCAGAGTAGTTTTAATCAGGTGGTGCATGGATGGGTAAATAGAAAGTAATAAGATTGGAGAATAGGTGCAATCAGTTGAGTTGCAAAAAATGAAATTTACTAAAAAAATATCCCTCTTCCGAAACTTAATTCAGAAGAGGGATAGGAATACATACTAAGCGTTTGCCTATTGTTTTACAATTTTCAATGTTTGTCTTTTCTCTCCCTGAGCTACCTGCATCAGATACAAACCATTTGGCAGACGGCTGGTATCTACAGGTAACAGACTATTATTTACTTCAGGTGTATATTGATGTGTATATACTTGTTGACCTTTCACATCATACATTTTTACACTTACTTTTGCCTGATCACTTCCTAAAAACAGAAGATTGAATTTGCCATCAGATGGGTTTGGATAAGCTGTAAGAATTTCAAATGCATCTGCTTTGTTTGCCAGAATCTCTGAGCTTTCACGAGCTGCACCACAAGCTGCACTGGTAGATGCTTTACTATTAAATTTGACTACACCTGCACCATCTTTCCATGAGATTGTTGTAGTGTTAGATCCAGATACTGTAGCTGTAGTGAAGTAGCTATATCCTGGAGGAGCGATAACGCTACCTTTCTGGTTTGTTTGGTATACTGACCAATCTACACGAACATTGAATCCATTTGGGTTATTGATACGCCAGCGACGTGTGGAATCAGGAGCCTCTGAACACACAGCTGTAAAGCCAAGAGAGCCGACATAATTTGGTTTTAAACCTACTGCAGCCACAGCTGCTTCAGCATTGAGTAGTCCAAATCCTGTACGGTAGTCAAATCCTGAGGAAAATCCTGCTGAATTAGGGTCATCCATATCCACTGCAGTATAGGCCATAGTACCTACAATGTGTTCAGGGGTAAGTCCCTGTGGGCTACGGCTTGCTTCGATCATCAATGCTGCTACAGCTGCTGCATGTGGGGCTGCAGCTGAAGTTCCAAAGAAATTAGGCAGCGTATCACTATCCTGAGCAATATCTTCTGTAAAAAATGTAGTATTGGTACCATCAACAGCAGTAATTTCTGGCTTATTACGCACTACGTATCCAATTCTATTTCCGTCAGTATCAAAAAAAGTAGGTGTACCACCTAAGGAAGAAAAGCTATTGATATAAGGTGGATTAACACCAAATGCAGGGGTATTATAATAGGCGGATGCTCCTACTGCTACTGCACCAGATGCATTGGCATGTCCTACCAGAGTAGAACTTAAGATACCTGGAATTTCAGGAGTAGTTAAATAAAAAGCACCATCACCAAAATTGACATATTTCAGTCTGTTGGGATCTGGACCCGCATATTTTACGATATATAGGTAAAATGTTTCTGTCGTAGTCGTATTTAAAGGGTTGTTAAAGTAACTGAATACCTCAACAGGATTTCCACTGGCAATATTATCACTTGCAGCACCTGCTATAATAGTACCTTGTGCATTTAACAGATAAATATCCATATCTGACTCCGCACCTACTCCTGAAGCTGAATAAAAAGAGTCATCCCATTGAAAAGAACAACGATAAGTACCTCCTTTAGGAATAAAGATAGGTTGATAATACCTGGCAGGATTTGTATACGCACCAAAGTTATGAGCTTCACCCAAATCACTTCCCATTGGAGATTCACCTGTGTTACGGAAATCGCTTTCATATGATGCACGTCCCTGATTACCGGCAGCAGAGAAATAGCTAACGCCCTGAGCAGCAACTATATCAATCGCCTGAGCAATGATTCCATCCTGAAAAAAAGGCTCGGCATAATAAATAACGTCATCTGTGATTACTTTGCAGCCACTGTTTGCCAGACGAATAATCCCTTGTGCAAAATCTGCCTGTCCATTGAAAGCTGTGTGGAATGCTAGTTCAGATCCTGGAGCTACATCGTGGATTAATTCTATCATAGCCCGTCCTTCGTCTGAGCCTCCGGATGTAATATCAGACAATACCTGAACAGGTTTGGTATGATTGTAAGGATTTCCTGGGCCTGGAAGGTCACCTGTCAGGACACCTTGTGCAGCTCCATTTAGATTATTATAGCTGTCAGATAGGACACCAATTTTTACTCCCAAACCGTCAACTCCATAGTTTTTCTTAGCAATTGTACTGCGCATTGCTGAATCTGCCTGGCTGGTAGCAAGGCCAACGTTTTTCCAGGGTTTATAGGCAGGCATTACAAATTTTACGGAAGAAATTTGTTGCATTTCAGAGATAGCACTTATTGGAAGCAATCCTGAAATTACTCTGCCAAACATGCCTTTTATAATCATTCCTTTGGATTCAAGAATTGACTTTAAGGCTGTTGCATCTCCCTTAACTGTAATATCAACTACTACCTTGTTATCTACAACCTGTAAAAGTTGCTCGTTGGAAGGTATGGAAGTGCGTGCACTACTTTTACGTGCTGAAGAAGAGTAGGATTGCTCAAGCTCCAACAGATCAGATGTAACTTTTGTTTTTACTGGTTTAATGTTGGTTTTTACAGGCGTTTGTAATGTAGGATTACCTACAATTTGAGCTGATAATACGGATGGGGTTAATAGCCCAACCAACGCCAAACAAAAAAATGCAAAGCGGTTTAGTAGTCTGTGTTTCATAAAAAATAAGGATTTGTGATTCTTGTATATGAAAAAAGTTTAAATAATGGGGTTTTCAAAATTATTGCTCCGATTTTCGATGAATTTTTTATATTAATTACTGTATTTGGTTGATATACTGAAGTTGCTTGTCTCTTTTTGAACGGGGGCTGTGGGTTAATTGGTTGATTATCTGTTGTATAGTAGGTAGAAGAGGTTTTTTGGCTGAGAGATGTAAGTTCTTTGGGAAAATCTCACTGATTTTTGAAGAGGTAGTTATCTATATTTCTTTTACTTGAAAGGGACAGTGTCTTTATATGTATCATAGCTATGATTTTGTAGTGCTTTTCTCTGAGGAAATATTTTTACTTCTCTGATTTCCTCCTATTTTTGCCCCGTCTTCATTATTCAACCTTAACTCAGCCGAATGTCATGAGTGTATTAGTCAATAAAAACTCCAAAATTATTGTACAAGGCTTTACTGGTTCTGAGGGTAGTTTTCATGCCCAGCAAATGATAGAATATGGTACTAACGTAGTAGGAGGAGTAACGCCAGGTAAAGGTGGTTCGACTCATCTGGAACGTCCGGTATTCAATACAGTAAGAGATGCAGTAACTTCTACAGGTGCTGATGTTTCAATTATTTTTGTGCCTCCTGCATTTGCAGCAGATGCTATTATGGAAGCTGCTGAAGCAGGAATAAAAGTAATCATCACTATTACTGAAGGAATTCCTGTTAAAGATATGATTCCTGTAAAAGAATTCGTGAAAAAGAAGGGAATAACATTGATTGGACCTAACTGTCCGGGTGTTATCACTCCAGGAGAAGCTAAGGTAGGAATTATGCCTGGATTCGTTTTCAAATCAGGAAAGGTTGGCATTGTTTCAAAATCAGGTACATTAACATATGAGGCTGCAGATCAGATCGTGAAGGCTGGTTATGGTATTTCTACTGCCATTGGTATTGGCGGTGATCCTATCATTGGTACTTCAACCAAACAAGCAGTTGAATTACTAATGAATGATCCTGATACAGATGCTATTGTTATGATTGGTGAGATTGGTGGTAGCTATGAGCCTGAAGCTGCTCGCTGGATTCGCGAAAATGGAAATCGCAAACCTGTGATTGGATTTATTGCCGGACAAACTGCCCCTAAAGGTCGTCGTATGGGTCATGCGGGTGCCATTATTGGTGGAGCAGATGATACTGCTGAAGCAAAAATGCGTATTATGAGTGAATGTGGCTTGCATGTTGTTCAATCTCCTGCTTTGATTGGAGATACAGTGGCAAAAGTATTAGGTGCATAATCTTGTATTCATAAAGTAAATTGCCGCTTAAAACCTGCTTGTGGTATGCCCGCAAGCAGGTTTTTTTATGAATATACCCAATAAATAATTCGATTGGGTATTAAATTCTACATAATTCCACAAAATAGTGAATGTAAAGGCTATTTTTAGCCTTAAAACTGGTGGCATGAGGTTTTTAAATTACTAGGCATACAGAACAAAGTAGGAGACTGGAAGGAGGAGGAGTGATTCAATCAATATAACAGCTGTTTACCATTTATTAGGTGGTGAACTAACAATTAGTAAGACAGATAAGAGTTCTTTTTAAGAACCTCAAAAATAATAAAGATTAGAGTGGGTTAGATTAAAAATAGACGGTGGTTTCGCTGAAAATAGTTGGTAACATTTACCAACTATTTTTTTTGCCTTCCCTTTTCAAAATATGTGGTTTATCATATAGTAATTTGAGTAGTCAATTCTACAATTACCTGCCAAATCACTTGCTGAAAAGCTTTTTATTCTGAGGTATGTATTTTTCAATTATGTAAGAAATCTCAGAAAGAGGTTAGAAGATACATTAACCTTTTCTGTTTGATTTTCGTATAAAAAATAGTCATATAACAGATAAGACAATGGTACGCAGGCGATTACTTATATTATCAGCAATTCTACTTTTGATCTGGATAACAGGGATGTTTGTATTTCATACTACTCTGGAAGGATATTTACATATGTTTTTACTACTGGCTACGAATAGTGCCTTATTTTGTATAGTTCGAGAAGAGAAAGAAAAGCGTGCAGATGAGCAAATTGGGTAGTAATTTGTATAGGAGTTATATTTTAGCTTCAGTTTTAAAAAATATAAAAAAGCTCACAAGACAAATTGTATTTTTTCCGTGTTTTGATTTACTTGCGAGCCATTAATCTAAAGATTAAACCCTTTACTATAACAAACCACTTTTTAGCACAAAAAAGCTGATCTTCTGTAAGACCAGCTTTTTTTATAACTAAGGATAGCGCTTTATTAGCTATTTACAACAGTTCCGCCATTTACATGGATTGTCTGACCACTAATATAACTGCTGTCCTTGGAAGCAAGGAACACATAAGCTGGTGCTACTTCGGATGGCTGACCTGCTCGACCTAATGGCGTATCCTGACCAAATTTACTTACTTTCTCTTTATCAAAGGTAGCTGGAATAAGAGGTGTCCATATCGGACCTGGCGCTACGGCATTAACCCTAATTCCTTTAGAGGCCAGATTTTGGGAGAGAGCTCTTGTAAATGATATAATCGCTCCTTTGGTTGAAGAGTAATCCAACAAAGTAGGATTGCCTTTAAATGCTGTAACTGAAGCCGTATTGATAATGGTGGCATTTTCAGACATAACGTTCAGAGCTGCTTTGGTGAAATAGAACATAGAAAATATATTCGTTTCAAAGGTTGCACTCAATTGCTCTTTAGTAATTGCCTGTATATCTTCCTGTGGATGTTGTTCGGCTGCATTGTTAACCAGAATGTGTAATTTTCCGAATCTTTCCACTGTCTGTTGAACTGCATTACGACAAAAGATCTCATCTCTGATATCACCTTGAATCAACAGGCATTGCTGACCTTCCTCTTCTATCATTTGCTGGGTGATATGTGCATCTTCGTTTTCAGTTAGATAAACAATGGCTACATGAGCGCCTTCACGGGCATAGTGTACAGCTACTGCACGACCAATGCCACTATCGCCACCTGTAATCAAAGCTACTTTGTTAGACAGTTTACCACTTCCTTTGTAATCATCACGAATAACTTCAGGCTGGGGCTGCATCTGGGTTTCCAATCCAGGCTGGAAACTTTGTTCCTGTTTAGGAAAATGATTAGGATATTGATCAGTAGGCATAATATAATAATAAGTTAGTTATATATAGAAAATGTTTAATTCTGATGGAGGAGACGATAGTGTCTGACAAAGAATGGATTACTATTTTCTGCTTTGTTATATAGTTAAGTGGGGCTGTTATCTGCTGTTAAAAACTTATGCCTTTTACCCGTTAGTTATTGATGTTTTTGAGTGTGCAAAAAAGGCAACAGAAGGATGGTCTTTTGGGGAGTAAATCATAGTAAAAAACAGTTTAAAAAGTAAGAAAGGGCTTTTAATCAGAGGCATGATTCTAGATATATCTGTCCTATAAGCAGTGATTTTAACACTGTATTTTACTTATCAACTTAAAATTATATCGTTATGAATAAGCTAACAATGAAAGGCAACTGGAACGAAGTTAAAGGAAAATTAAAGCAGAAATATGGTCAATTGACAGATGATGATCTAATATTTGCTGAAGGAAAAGATGATGAGTTGCTGGGTCGTCTGCAACAGAAACTTGGTAAAACCAAAGATGAGATCCGCAAAGAAATCGCAGAGTTTTGATAGGGGAGATCTAGTAGCTGAAAAGGGCATGTTCATATAATGAGCATGCCCTTTTGGTTTATAAAACTTATACATTCTTTCGTTTGTGCTGTTTATTCGCTTTCGAACCATGTATACAAGATTTCTATCTTGGACGTCAAGCCGGAAGCAAGCAATCGCACCTTTTATGCTTGATTCTGAAGCCAGATTTTGGCATCCTCGTAAGCTCCGAATGATCTGATAATATCCGAACTGGGAATTGCTTTCTTCGCTGATAATTCAGCAAAAATATTTGGTGAAAATATCCAGGCAAAATGCTTTAATCCTGCACTAATCATGGCAGGAAACCACACCGTTGCTGTCCATTCTGCTGACTCATTCCAGGGGCCTTTTACTTCTGTATTGTCATTCAGGATTTTTGAGATTTTATATTCTTTTGTGAGATCAAGGATTAAGTTGCCTGAACTCATACTCTTTGTTCTGATAACCGATCCATTTACAGTGCATAATTTTTGAAACAGGCTCAAAACTAATCTCTATGTTTTTTGATTTGTACATTGATTGCATAGGACCTCATTTTTAGTTGTGATACCAAATTTAATTATAATAGCTAAACATCCGGTCATACCTGCCATTTCTTATCCGATTGCTGATGTAATGAAACTATTTCTCTATTTGATAAAGAGTTACTTTTTCTATGATTTCGAGGATACTTATTTGATATTCAATGTAATATATTTAGAATACAGATTTTAACCAACTAACAGAGGAATAATAACATACTATTTACTAAAGAATACCTATCTGCATGAAAAGTTAATGAATTGTGATTGTTAATACCTGTTTTTTAGATAAAGTGTTGTTATGTAGGTTATTATCTATTGGTATCCTTGCGTGTATTTTAAGCTATTCCTTACAGTTCTGTCAAAATCGACATACTTAATGGTTAATCTAATCTCAATGGAGAAGGAAAAAGGTAAACATAGCCCTTATATAACAAGAGTATACATCTCTATATTTATATATGAGATTAGTTGGGTAAAAAACAGAAAGGGAACCAATATATCGGTTCCCTTTCTGCTGGTGATAATAACGATTTTTTATTTCAGACTTAAACTACCATCTTTTGCATCCTTTTTAAGGTCATCATTGGCAAACACTGCTACTTCTACACGTCGGTTTTGTTGCCGTCCGTTATCAGTATCATTGGAAGCAACGGGTTCAGTTTCTCCAAAGCCTCTGGTTCCCAAACGATCAGTATCAACATTTAGTGATTTCAGATACTTACTTACTGCTTTAGCTCGTTTTTCAGATAGTTTCAGGTTATAATCATCTGATCCAACATTATCCGTATATCCATCTATCAGAATATTAGTGTCTTTGTATTTCTTCAATACATCAGCCATTTTCTGAATATTCTTCTTAGATTCGTCACTTAGCTCATCTGAGTTAAATGCGAAAAGAATACCTGAATTGAAGGTGATTTTTATACCTTCTCCAACCCGTTCTATTTTGGCATTGTCAACTTCCTTGTTTAACTCTGCCGCTTGTTTATCCATATAGCGTCCTATAGCGCCGCCTGCAACACCACCAATTGCAGCCCCAATTATTACCCCACCTGCAGTGTTTCCTGCTTTGTTGCCTAGTATACCACCTACAGCACCGCCTACAGCTACTCCCGCACCTGTTCCTATGGCAGTTCTTTTATTGTTACGAATTGTATTACAACTGAATAATAGAGATGCACCTAGTGCAACGGTTACAATCGATTTTACATTAAGGGTTTGTCTTTTCATAGTTATAAATTTTAGTACTGAATATAGTTTTACAAAAAATATGCCTTTTTGCCTTATTGAGATAACTGTCTATACAATAATGTGGACCTATCGTGTCTAAATTGTGGAGATTTAGGGACGAGCGAAACAAAAAAGAAGCATTTCTATAATGGAATGTCTTTTTGATATGGATAGTAAGAAAGATGGTAGATTTTACTGCCAGATGTATTACCTAAACAGACGAGTTATGGACTCCATTTTTGTGAATTCTATTGCGCTTATGTATTGTGTATCAGGGTTGTTGATTTGTATATACAATTACAAAGATGTGAAGAGTAATGTAACACGACAAGACTAAGTAGAATAGAAAATAGTTACTACTAAACTAATCATTAAGTGAACTACTTTACTCAATATACTAAGGCGAATGAGAGCGGACTTTCATTCGCCTTTTTATTTTTAAAGCTTAATTAGTTGAAATTTATAGTTTATGTAGAGATCAGCGGGCAAAAAGTGGAGGATTTTCTGCAATCATACTGTGCCTTGCATTTTTTACGATGTATATATGCTGGGAATAGTATTTGAAACTAAGTGTATAGAATAAATTCAATTTACTTAATTTTTTATCTCAATTGTATTAACTATGAAAAAGGTACACTATGTAGGAGTAATTGCTTTATTACTTCTATTTTTTGCAACATCAACAAGCTATGCACAAGCAAAATTTGGTATCAAAGGCGGAGTGAATTTATCTAACTTTTATTCCGGAGATGATGTTAGTGACAACAACCTAAAACCAGGATTTCAAGCGGGTTTATATGTGAAGGCTCCCATTATTGAAGATGTATTATTTATTCAGCCTGAGTTGTTATATACTCGTAAAGGTGCTCAATCAACCTATAGTAATTTTATTCAGGGAAGTGGTAAGTACCAGTTTGGATTAGGATATGCTCAGTTGCCTGTTTTGTTAGGTGTAGATTTGGGAATATTTAATATTCATGCGGGTCCATATGTGGCTTATCTGACAGATGCTAAAGTCAAAGATGTAGATAATGACGGAAGTATCAATGGGGTTACAGATTTGAACCGGGACAATTTCAATTCGTTGGATTATGGGTTATCAGGCGGAATCGGACTGGATTTTGAAGCTGCCCAGATTGGATTGCGGTATGATCTAGGCCTGCGTGAAATAGGAGCATCAGGGCTGGCAGGTGAGCTTACTAAAAACTATAAAAACAGTGCTATACAACTATATGTAGGCTTCCATTTTTAAGCCTTGCACAAATACTGAACTTTTAATAAACAGCCCTCGGTTTTCCAAAATCGAGGGCTGTTTTGCTGTTTATATCATAGTTTTCGCTGAATGTGTTTGCATTATTAGAAACATAATTACATATTTGAGTCAGAGACAGTGGATAGTACAATCCAAAAACCTTGCAATCTGATTGATGTATCGTCAATCGTGTTTAAAGTTTACCCACGCATCACGAGCTTGTTCTTGACTAAGCGGATACTGCACCGGTATAGCTATTGCGGTTTTAATTAAAGAATTCAATGAGTCTATACCGGTGCGTATCCGCATCGAGTTGAACAATCCCGTCCTAAGTATTGTACGAAGGTGATTGTATACACTGTCTTTTTCTCAGATTATTATATACTGAAAATAGAAATGCCTGGTATTTTGCCAGGCGTTTCACTTTTGAATAAAAGGCAGATTCAGAATGGATATCCAATCGCTATATTGAAAATTAGGTTGTTACTACGCCATCTGGAATTGAAGATATTCACATTTTGGATCACCCAACGGTTGTTTTCCGGCAAATAAGGTATTCGCAATGGGAATGCAGCGTCCAGGCGTAGGACAAAAAAGCTGGCATCAAGCCGTAATCCCAAACCAGTACCTACAGCGATTTCTTTATAAAATCGATTCCATGCAAATTCTCCACCTGGACGTGTCGTATCACTTCTGACCAACCATATATTTCCTGCATCAGCAAAGATCGCACCTTTCAGATAACCAATAATACCAAAACGATATTCAACGTTCGTTTCTAGTTTTATATCACCTGTCTGATCTATGAAGTAGTTAGTATTTGTATTTTGTAAGGTGCGAATATCAAAAGATCCAGGGCCAACAGACCGTGCTCTGAATGCTCGGATACTATTGGAACCACCCGAACTAAATTGCTTTACATAAGGCATTGTGGTAGCATTGCCATAAGCAAAACCTGCTCCTGCAATAAAACGGACTGCATACTGATTCTTAGAATCTATATCGTGATAATATCGCAGATCAACATCTGCTCTGGAGTATTGAGAATAGGGGCGACCAGCAATCTCGTAAGCTTTGTCGGAGGCATTTTCCTTCGATTTAGCCAATCGTTGAGTCAGGTAAGCAAGGTTACCTGAGAAGTCCAGACTTCCGGCAAAATAGATGTTATCTTTTTTGCGTTCATCCTGTTCTCCTGTCTGTGAGTTATAAGTAAAAGTGTAACGTGATCCTAATATAAACTGATTACGTAAACTACGTTGTAAGTATGGATCATTTTGCAGCCGGCTCTCAAACAACTCAGATATGTTTCCTAATTGGAAAAAGGTAATATCTGCTGGGTAAAGTGTGTGATTTTTTTTAGCTGTCTCTCTCCAGGAATAACCATACGCAATATTTAACGAGTTAAGGAGAAAATAATCTACCCGGTTTTGCAGTTTGAACCCTATCTTCATAGTCGTTTGGGGCATATATCTATGCGAAGAGTAGGGGATATGGAATGGCGAAATAAAACGAGGTATAGTAAGGCTGGCCTCACTACCTAGCTCGTATGCATTAACAGGACTTTGTTTTGTATTTGCCTGTACTTCATAAGCTCCATTAATCTGAAACTGGAAAAGTTCTGCCCCTTTTAAAAAATTGCGGTTGATGAATGAAGCTGTTACTGCCGGCCCGACAAAGTTGTTTGATTTGGAATTGATCTGTACTTCAAAGCGCAGTGATTTTTTTAACAATGGGGTAAGTAATATACGCACCCGAAGCAAGCTGTCTCCTTTGGGTGTAAATCGGATATTAACAAATTTAAAAACACCCAAATCTGTGAGGCGGCTTAAGGTAAGTTCATGATCTATTCGTCGATATAAACTATCTTTGTGCAAATTGACAGAGTTAAGAATAATTTCCGGACGAAAATCATTGCGACGATAGCGATATTTATATCCCTCAATGGTATCCGTTGCATACTTCCCGCGTGTAGTAGAATCTCGTGTGAGTTGGTATTGGTTAACGATTGTAATGGTATCAAGCCTATATACTTTTTTGGCCTGATCTGGTATGTTTTCAAATCCAAGATATAAATCAACCTGTCGTTTGCCTACACTACTGTCAGCATTGAAAATCAGATAATTACTGCTGAAATAATAAAATCCACTATCACGTACTGTTTCAGCCACCCGTTTAATTTCTTTTTCCAATGTAGCTAACTTATAAATGTCATTGGTTTTGAGAAGACTTTCTTTGGGGAGGCCTGTTGATAAATTACCATATACAGAGTCCAATCTTTCATAATGTATATCACGAATTCGATAGGGTGGAGTTATTATATAAGCTGTATAGTCAACCTCTGCTGTTTTGGATTTTTTTGCAACCGCAAATTCTACATTGGCTTCAAAATATCCATTGTTTTGAAGCACAGTTTTAAGATTAAGAGAAGTTCGCTCTGGTGAAACATCGCTTAAGAAAACAGGGGGGCGTCCTAGTTTTGTCTTTATAAAATTACGAAGTCCTTTTTTTTTCTTGGGAGTGCCTGCAATGTAGTAAAACCACAGGGTAGGTCTCATACCCAGAAAGCTTTTATTAGGAGAAGGTTTCATTACTGCTTCCATCTCCGTTTCCAACTGACTTCTGTTAGGTATGCCTCCATTGTGTTTAAACTTTAGGTCAGCGCCAGTATATAAATATTTGCCTTCTGGTATAAAGCGTGTACCTGTACAGGCTGTAATAGTTACTATCCATACTAGCAAACAGGAACGACTACATAAAAATTTACATAGACCTAAGTAAACAGAATTCTTTTGATGATAAGTTGTATGAGGTTTGGGTTTCATTCGTTTATTCTGCTAAAGCTTTTGAAAACAATTCTTTGAATGAATTGTAGTCTCTTACAAAAATAACTCCGGCTCCAGTTTTATATATCTGACCACTGACGATGTCAAAATCGCGTTTACGAAAGCCAAGTAATCGCAATCTGCCATCTTCTGTCAGTTTATATTCAAGTTGCAGGTCTCCTAAAAAATTTGATAGATCTTGCTGACTGGATGCTGGACTGCCTTCCAGGTTAACATTGCCCGTTACTTTTACTATTATGCGATCATTTAACAGATTTTTAGATACACCCAATTCTAGTTGGGTACGTCCTTGTCCAGACCCGGTCGTATAATCCTGGTATGAATTAACATCAAGTTCCAGTTCTACGCCCTGAATCCTATTTGCTAATTGATTAAGTTGGTCAGTAAGGATTTTGCTGACGCTACTCCGCACATTCTCTTCAATTCCCGTTGAGGAACTTTCAAACGGATTGTCAGAAATAAATCGTTGTAAAATAAAGAGCGCAAACACCTGTTTATTTAAATCAGATTCACGGGTATTTATCTCCTGAAGAGTTGAGTATACAATACCGCCGATGGCATTTTGTTTATCCTGAGGCATGTCCAGTTTAAAACTGATTTCGGGTTTTAGTAAAACGCCTTTCAGATTTAAAATAACATAAAACGGCATGCGTTGTTTGGCCTGACTTAACCGCTGATCTGACACCTGGTTCTTAATTAGATCTGCTGCAGGTGCCTCCACTGTATAAGTTGCCTGAATATCCAGAGCAGCGTTCAATGGATCTCCCGTCCAGGTAATGCTACTGTTCTTATTAAGGGCAAACTCTCGTTTTACCAGACCATAAAAGGATAAGGAGTATGTTCCACTAAACACTTGATAACGCCCTGTCAGGTCCATATTGCCACTTGGGTCCATTGTATAGCTAAGTGTAGTTTCTCCTTTTACTGAAAGCTTATCACCCGCTACCGGATCTATAATAACATTTAATGTACTGGAGGTATCTATCTCTATATTGGTTGTAAGTTCGTAGCCTCTCAGTTCACTTTTAGTTGTATCTTTTACAGCCTTTGATTTCATGCTTTGTATAAAAGGATCTTGTTCTGTTCCTATATCTACAAAGCGAACAATCCCTTCACGCCCAGCTACTACGTCATCTGACTGAGGAACTATATAGGTTAAATTGCTTCCACTTTCTACTTTAATATTAGCATTCACAACAGGCTTATACGAATCTCCTCTGATATTTACAGTTGTACTGGTTATAAGTTTACCATAGTACATGTTATTATCTTCAGGCTTTGTATTTAAAACCTGAAATTTGTCAGCATTAATACGCAGCTGTAGCTTGTAATAGGAGTAATCCTGAGTTAGGATATCACCATTGATAGAAATATTATGATTAGACTGGTCCTGAATGGTAAACTTTTGAAAGTGTATTCCTTCTGCATCAAGCTGAATTGCCTGATTAGTAAGTTTAAATGGACTGTCCAGCATTTTGAGGTTAAAGGAAGTATTCTGAAAAACAAGCTCACCCTGTATAGCAGGCTTGGCTGTACTACCTTGAATCTTAAACTGACCTGTTGCATTTCCAGAAAGCTCTTTCAGTTGACTTTGAGCAAATGGATAAAATGATTTAAGGTTTAACTCTGTAATAGTGGCAGTTAAATCAATGTTATTTTCTGTAGCATTGGATAAATAAAATCCTGTTACATCCATTTTATTACCATTGCCAGTTAGATTTAAAGCAACATCAAATCTTCCTTTTTCTTTTTGTTGAGCAAGTAAGTGTATATCTCCAACCCGCTGTCCCGTATAGGAAAAGTTATCAATATCTAAATCGGCCGTTATTTCACTGGTTTGCGCCTGATTTACCATACTTGCCTGTCCATTTAGTACACCACTTACAAAACTTGTATCCGAACGTACAATTTCTCCAAGAGTTTCCAGACGAAAGTTGGTAAAGGCAGCTTGTAAACTTGATACCTGGTTGTTCACATTAGCAATAGAAAACTTTTGACCATTTTCTGTAAAGATCAGGTCTTTAAATAGAACCCCTGATTTACTGATTATGATATCATTTGACTCCGCCACTTGCCATGGACGATAATTGAGTTTTACACTATCGGGAAAGAAGTGAAACGAGTACGCATTATTAGGTAAACTATGAAAATTACCACCTAAAAGATATTTTTGTTTATTAACTGAATCCCGAATGATGAGTTGAGTCAGCAGGTTATTTTCTGATGCCTTGGTTAATAATGATACATTTCTGATTAGAATGCTCGATTGTTTAATTTGCTCAACAGTGAAAATGGCTTTTAGTTGTTTGGGTGTAGACTCTACCAGAAAAAGTGCCGTGTCTATTTTGATCTCGCCATACTTCACGCTATACACCTGTGCTTTGAGGTCTAGTTGCCCTTTACGGCTATCAAATTCACCGCGGATTTCACCAGGCCGAAGTGAATCTACATCAGGAAGTAAAATTTCTGTAAGGGCTGCTGTATTTCGAAGGTTAAGTGCAAACTCAAAATTTTGAGGTTCAGATTCACTATAGGCAGGTGCATTAGGTAGGGCATAATAACGGGTAAGGTGTTTTTCAAGTGCGCCATACAAACCACTCCAGTTAATATTGCCCCTGAAATATCCTGATAGAACATCTGAGTTGAATTTTATATCTGTTTTAGCTTTTGACTGGACAGAAACATATAAAAGCGAATCAATAGTATAGATTTTACCTTTGCTGGCTACTGCAACCTGACGTATATCTACATTACCATTAATATAATCTGCTGACTTAAAGTTGAGATCGGCTGTAATTCTGGCTCTGGTACTTAAATCCCGGTTAGTAAGATTTAACTTTTGCCAGTTGGCTGTTTTCATATCTATGACAGCGACATAATTTGGGATTTCCTTTCGAAAGTCAGCACTTCCTATGAGACTGAAATTAAGGTTGGTATCTGCCAGTGAAATATTTGCTGCAAATTGGGATGGATGCGCCAAACCGTCGATAGCTATATTGCGATAGGTATATTTCTTATATTCTACAGTTTGAATCCGGGTAATTATTTGGGTTTTCATATCTTTTAACGAAAAACCCGATCCATCTATGGTTGCTGATGCTGTCAGATTGCCAATATCCTTATCTTGTTTGATGAGTTTGCCCAAAGCTATCTTGCGAGCTTTTACTCGAGCCTGATAGGTTCCATTTGAAAAGCTTTTGTTTGTAACGAGATGAGCATTCGCAATGATGTCTCCGAGAGTAGTTTGAATCTGCGTTTTCGTTGAAATATTATGTGTTGCTCCACTGATCGTTGATGTTAACTGAATATGTTGGGGTATTCGGACGCTTGAAGGAAGCATAGCAGGAGGGAGCAAAGTTCGAATATCCAGAGCTGATGTTTCAAATGGAAGAATGGCTAATTGAAAGGTAGCCCGGTCAATATCTGGAAGATTTCGTATATGACCACTGATATTCAGTCGGGTAGTAGAAAAGGTACTTGCCTGAAATTCTTTAATCGCTAAATTTTTAACCTGTCCTTTTAGTGTTGTCTTTACATGTAGAGTTGTGTTTTCTGTAATACGCACAGGGATACTTTTAAGCAAGTCTGGCTGGAAATAAAGTAAATCCTTGACACTTAGTTTGCTTTCAGGAATTTGAATATCGAGACCCATATCAGGATATGTTTGACTTAAGGTCGAAAGGGACTGAAAGGTTGATCGGATATCACCTTTTAGTACACTATTATCTGTTTGAACAAATAGATTTGCAGCTTCTGCCTGGGTGTCAGTAAGAAGAACTTTTGTTTTTAGGTTATGCAGTTTAAACCCACTCTTTTCCTGAAACTTAAGTGTGTTGATAGTAGCAGCTATTGTATTGTTGTCATATGCTACATCCTCTGCTTCTATCTGAATATAGGACAGTAACATATGAGCAAAATCAAATCCTTTGGTTTGTTGTGGTGAATTAAAATCATCATAAATGATATGATTATCTAAAAGAGACAAATCTGCCAGTGTAACCTTCCAGCCACTTGCTGTATCTTTCGGGGATGTATTATTAATAGTAGTTTTTGCTTCAGATTTTACTAATTCCTGTTTTCGGGCTTCCTGCTGATAACGAACAACAGAGTTTTTTAATGAAAAGGTATTCAGATCTAATTTCTGTGTTGGAAGATCAATAGCATTTGCCTCAATTTTCGAGGTACCTATGTCAGCTTTAAGGTTTAGGCCACTAGGCTGATCATAGTATTTAATATGAAGATCTTCTAATGAAAGCGTTTTAAAGCTAAGAGCTGGTAAGGCGGATGAATTAGCAGTATCAACGGGTTGAGTGTTCTTTGTTTCACTAGTCTTTTCAAGACTACCAGACTCAAATAGTACAGAGGTGTGTTGTATAGCTAGTTTGTCAACAGCATAAATTGATTTGTTCAGATCCAATTCCTTGAACGATAAGTCAAGGTTTCCCAGGTTGAGTACAAGATTTTGCTTACTTATATCATCTTTATAGGTTGCATATATATCCTTTAGATTTACATCATCGATTGAAAATTGCCACGGTTTACCTGTTGTGTCTTCTTTCGCTACAGTAACGGAGTCAGAAAAAGCATTGATGATAAAATCATAATTAAAACTACTATCTGGTAAAGTACGATTAATATGCCCTGTAAATGTTTCAAGTTCTACACCATTTATAGCAATGCTATGACGGGTTAGTCCAAGCATGTCAATATTTACTGCCAGTCTGTGACTGAATAACAAAGTGTCCTTTTTCTGGTCTTCTACATAAATATCTTCCAGAACAATCTTTTTGGGAAATGCAACGTTAACTCCACCTACTTCCACACGTGTCTTAATTTTTTTCTGCAGATATTCTGCAATCTGTGAGGTCAGATAAGTTTGAACAGATGGAATTTGTAAAACCAATACTAAAAGCAGGAGTATGACCAACAATCCTGAAATTGTCCATACTCCTGCTTTTAGTATTTTCTTAGCGATTCTGGATGCAGATAAGTTTGTCATTATTTATGTTTCACTCCGAGGGTAATTGGTTTTTTAATTCTTTGGCTTTCTTCTTTTGTGTTTGATCTGGATTTACAGGAGCATCTTCGTTTGTTTCGTTATATCCTTTCTTTCCATTCATATTTACTTCTTCTGAGTGTGCAACGGCTTTCTTTTGAGAAGTTTTGGGAATATCCTTTCCTGTCTTTTTCATAAAGGTAATTGAAGTGATGATAAATGAAACTAGCTGGTATGACACAACAGCCTAAAAGTCTGTATCAAAAGAACTGTGCCTGATTGCTTTATAATATGACAGACCGATTATCGTATTGTGCTGTATGCTGTCTACAAAGTAGCCGGATGTGGAAGAATCGAAACAAACTTGAGGTGAAATAACAACAGGAGGGAGCCTGAATCCAAGAATTAAGCTTTTTATTCATACCGGAACATTATTTTAAGCTACCATTTTACCTGCATTGTCAGCGAGCAAAGAATCATTTTACATTTATCTTCTTATTTCTCAATACTTTATTGGTAAAACTTCCCCATGGACAATTTACGCAAATACCACACATCTCTCAATCGTTTATTGCTGGCTCAGATGTATCGGACCGAAGCCTACAAGAAAGCCTCAGAAGGTACTGTTGATATAAAGATGAAGCGCCTTTTTAAAGATAATGCAAGAATTGGAAAAAAGTTTATTGAAGATATTTCTTTGATGATTAATCCACTAATGATAGCTGAGACGGAAGATACGGATTTACCGACTCATTATCAGCGTACATGGGAAGCTTTACCAGATATATTATTTGGAGAAAGTAAAAATACTGTTTTGGATCAATACTTGACAGGAGAGAATCTTTCATTCCAGTTATATACAGAGGTATTGAATTCAGAAACAGAGTTTCCTGAACTTGTTAGAGATGTTCTGCTAAGTCAACAGGAAATTATACGTTATACAATAGAAGAAATGAAGGAGATGAAAGTAAGTAAGTTAAATCTTTTCTTTCGTAAATTTACTCAACTCAGACGCTTCTTTTTTCAGCGAAGAATTCAATTTCAATAAAATACCTGTATAATCTATTCACTAGCCTAAATAATAACTTTCGTTTAGAGAGTGTTATTTGGCAAATTCACTATAAGTGTTCACAATCAATGACATCCATAACATTAAAAGGACAGGCTGCTATTGTAACAGGTAGTAGTTCTGGTATTGGTAAGGCTATAGCATTAGCTTTGGGAAAGGCAGGTGCTAATGTACTTGTAAATTATCACGGACATGCAGAAGAAGGAGAGAAAGTGGCTGAGGAGATACGGGCAATGGGGGTAAACTCTATAGCTATTAAGGCAGATGTTAGCCAAGAAAATGATGTCAATGAGATGTTTGATCAGGCATTAAAAACTTTTGGGCGGATTGATATTGTGATTAGTAACTCCGGAATTCAAAAGGATAGTCCATTAGTAGACATGACACTAGATCAGTGGAATCAGGTGATAAATGTAAATCTTACAGGCGCTTTCTTATGTGCTCGCAGGGCAGCGCAGGAATTTCGTCGTCAAGGGATAGATGCATCTATTTCAAAGGCTGCTGGCAAATTGATATTTATGAGTTCTGTTCATGAGGTTATTCCTTGGGGCGGACATTGTAATTATGCCGCTTCAAAAGGTGGAATGATGTTATTTATGAAGTCTATATCTCAAGAACTCGCCCCACATAAAATTCGAGTGAATAGTATTGGACCGGGCGCTATTCAAACTTCGATAAATAAAGAAGTATGGACTGACAGTGAATCCAAAGAAAAACTGCTGGAATTAATTCCTTATGGGCGAATCGGTTTACCTGAAGATGTAGGAAAAGTAGCTGTCTGGCTAGCTTCTGATGAGGCCGATTATGTAAATGGTACTACCATTTTTGTTGATGGTGGAATGACCCTTTACCCCGAATTTGCTGATAATGGGTAATACTATATATATTTTCAATTCTCTGTAACTTAAATTGAAAAAAAAGCCTTTTTCTCTAGTGGCATGTTGTTTTACTAAGCTATAAAGTAAGAATTGGAGGTTTTATCCCTAATTCATTTTATTAATCTAAAACTACGTTTATGGAAACCAATAAAGAAGCACAGAAAAATCCTGAGAATAAAAAATCTGTATTAACAGATAATAAGGACGGAGTAGAATTTAAAAAAGGAGATGACAGACCCGTTCAGAATTCTACACAACAAGGTTTTGGTTTAGATGATGGTCCTAATCAACCATTAAGCAAAGAAATGCTTAACGATTTACAGGATGCTGGTCAGAGCGATTTGCAACGGCAACGTGAAGAAGAAAAAGCAGAAAAGAAAAAGTAAAACATATAGAATAAAAGAAAGCAGAACATATGTTCTGCTTTCTTTTTATTTAAAAATTTAAAATATGAGAACTCTATTACTATAACAAGTTCTTAGATTATATCTTATTTAAGTAAGTTCCGAATAGTCATAATGTTAATAGGTTTCTCAATAAACCAATCAACACCAGCCTCGATTGCTTTTTCACGTAGATTATGCATAGCGCTTATCATAATAACTTTTCTATTTGCGCCATTTTTAAACTTGTTTATATAGTCTACTCCCTGTCCGTCTGGGAGATTATTGTCAAGCAAAACTACATCAGGCTTCAAGGAAGATACCTTCTCTATCCCTTCATTTAGGGAGAATGCGCATTCTACCGCATTAGAATCATTAACCAAAAGCTTCTGTAGTAATAGACAGATTTCTTTTTCGTCCTCTATGATTAAAACTTTCTTTTCCATTCGTGCATAATTTCATTCTTTTCTATCTATGTAAAAATCATGCCAGTTGCTGGATCAATAAACTGTAAGGGCTTAAAGTTAGAAAAAATAAAACTGTTAGCGTGGAATAGTATGAAAATGAATAAAGAAAGGGAATAAAGATATGACTTTGGAAGAGGAGATAGAAATATGTTTTGGGTAATTTTTAATTCCGCCTTATTGAGAATGACCCAAATGTAGAAACGTTTCTACATTTTCACCTATCGGCTTATCTCTACTAAGTAAGGTTCATTAATCATCACATCCAAACATATAAAACCTTTACAAAATCTACTATAAAAATGTTTGTATAAATGTTTTTGTCTATTAATAGTTATAAATCAAACAGGTTAATAAGCCTATAAAGTGTAAAGTGGCATCTTTTTTTTACTTCTGCAGTTATTTATAACCTAAAAAACAAATAAGATTATGTCAAATAACGGTAAAATTTTCTTGGGAATTGTAGCAGCAGCAGCTTCAGGAGCTATCATCGGAATGTTATTCGCACCAGATAAAGGAAGTGGTCTTCGTAAAAAGATCAGCGAATCATTAAGTGATTGGACAGATGAAGTAGTAAAAGCTGTAGCTAAAAGCAAAGATACAATAAACTCTACAGTGGATAAAGCTAGTACTAAAGTGAAATCTGCCGTTGAAGAAGGTGCAAACTATGCAAATCACGCAAAATCCTCTTCAAACGTATAGGAAGAAATTTCAATGAGTGTCAAAGACAAACTCGAAGATTCAATGGAGCACATCGAAGCGTATGTACAAACACGTTTCGAGCTTGTGCTCCTGAATACTTCTGACAAGATCGCCCATCTTATCACTGATATTGTACTCTTATTTATCGTAGGTATCGTATCCCTGTGTATTGCACTTTTTGTGGGAATCGGATTAGCTTGGTGGATTGGAGATAAGCTTCAGAATATGCCAGCTGGTTTTTTTATCGTTTCCGGAATTTACATTCTTTTGGGAATTATCTTATACATAGTGTCTAAAAAGACCATCAAAACTACATTTGTAAAGCAACTATTAAACTTGTGGAATCATGATAGGAAACATTGAAACAGATCAGGACTTTCTTAGCGAGAAAGAACGATTAGTCGCAGAAGCCGAAATGCACAAAGGCCAGATAAAACAGACTATAAAAACTTTAAAAGATGAAGTAAAACCATCCAATCTTGCCAAAGATGTACTTGGTAGCAGTTTTACTCCTGAATTATTAAAGTATGGTGCATGTATAGGATCATTTGTCCTGGTAAATGCTTTATTACCACGTCGTACTTCCTGGTTAATTAAAGCCGTTGTTCCATTTATAGCAAATCGTTATTTGAGTAAATATATAGATCAGAACTACTATACATGGTCAAATCAGATTGTTGATCAGATTGATCATGCTGAAACTGAACGAAAGCTAAACAAGTCAATTGCTTATAATGATTGATTAATCATGGACCTTCTAGGTAATGTTACAGAGCCCAGCCAAAAATCACGGATAGATCTGATTAGATCTGTTAGTTTTGTATAGTCGCTGGGCTTTACTATATAACTGTTGGCACCTAACTGATAGGATTCCTCAATATCTTTTTCTGCCTCTGATGTAGTAAAAACCAACACCGGAATAAAACGCCAGTCCGGATTGCTTTTTATTTCTTTTAAAGCCTGCCTTCCATCTTTTCGTGGCATATTCAAATCCAGAATAATCAATCCTGGAGTGAGTGATTCGTCATTTTGTTGCTTATGAAGATGATCTACCAACTCTACACCATCTCGAAAGTAGATAACAGGATTAAGTATTTTCTCTTCCTGAAAAGCATTCTGCAATAAAAACCTATCATCTGCATCATCATCAGCAACAAGGATATAAGGATTCATAGAAACTAAATTTTGTAGAGGAATCTGCTCAAAATCTACATAATAATCTTACCAATAACTAAGAACTCTACAAAATGGTTCTATATACCTTTAATTATTGGTTTTGACATCTTTGCATCCTTGTTCTGGGATAGTCAAGTTATGCTTCTATAATTGTATATATTCCTCAAGTACACTGAAAGTAAATACATCTGATTCGTGCTTTACTCTTCTACACTCTTGGAATAGTGTGGAAATAGTAATGAAAATGTTGTCAAAATCCAGTTAATATACGGATGTTGTGGAATTATTTCTACAGTGTGTGTTGTTTCTTTAGTGGCTGACCAAATACAATATTTTTTTATTTTAAATATAAGTGCCACATTTTCAGGTGTTTATAGAGAAGGTTATGGGTTTTGTAAATACGGTATGATATTCTGGCCTAAGAGTTGGTAATATAAGATGACATTCTCTTACTGACCTAATTTTTTATTACTATGCTAAAGCAAACTCAAGTTCAGAAACAAGGACTTCGCATTGCTCCTACACACATACAAATGCTAAATCTTTTGCATCTGTCAACTGATGAACTTGTTCAGCAGATTCAGAAAGAACTGGAGGAGAATCCAGCTTTGGAAGAAGGAGGAACTATTGCTGAAGAAACAGAAAGTGATGTGGTTACAGATGAATTTGAAGGTGATGATATGTATGAAGATACACCTGTAACTGAGGAACTGTACGATTGGGATAGCTTGGTGGATGACGATATGCCTAACTACAAAACTCAGGTTAATAATTATGCAGATCAGGAAGAATATTCCCGTCCTATACCTCAGGCCAAATCATTCAGAGAAGAGTTAAAAGATCAGATACATTTTTTACCATTAACAGAAAGACAGCAACAAATTGCTGAGTTTATACTGGACTCCATTGATGATGATGGGTATCTGCGTTATTCTGCAGAAGATCTTGCCGATGATATTTCTTTTTCATTAAATGTTTTTATTGATGAAGAAGAAATCGAATCTATCCGAAAACTTATTCAGCATCTTGATCCTCCTGGAATTGGTGCACGTGACTTACAGGAATGCCTTCTTTTACAGTTATCAAGACGCGAAACAGATGAAAATGTTCTTCTCGCTTGTACAATTGTAGAGGATTATATGCATGAAATCGAAACAGGTAATTACGATCGTATTGTGCGGTTGCTGGGATTGGATTATGAACGGATGCAGGAAGTTCTGAAGCTGATTTCCTCTTTACAGCCAAAGCCTATTTACAGTGATGCAGCTACTGCTTCAGTAAATGAATATATTGTACCAGACTTTATTCTTCAGTATGAGAATGGCTCAATTCGTGTAATTCTCAACAGCAAAAATGCACCAGAACTTCGTTTAAGCCGGGCAATGCTGGATATTGCTCAGGGCAAGGCTAAAACAGATAAAAGTACTTATCAGTTTGTCAAAAATAAGGTTGATTCAGCCAGATGGTTTATCGATGCTATTCAGCAGCGGGAGAATACGATGCTTAGCACGATGAACGCAATTTTGCAATTACAATACGATTATTTTGTTTCTGGAGAAATTGTGGATCTGAAGCCAATGATTTTAAAAGATATAGCAGATATGATCGGGATGGATATCTCTACTATATCCCGGGTTACAAGTACAAGATATGTACAGACACCCTTTGGAATAATCCCTCTGAAACAATTATTTACAGAAAAAACAATTCGGGAAGATGGAGAGGAAGTGTCTACAATGGAGGTGAAAGAACTAATTGCAGATATAATTGAGAACGAAGACAAAAACCACACACTATCCGATAAAGAGATTGTAGATTTGCTGGTATCACGTGGATATAGTATCGCTCGACGGACAGTAGTAAAATATCGGGATCAGTTAAATATCCCATCTGCAAAATTACGTAAATGGACAGATGTTGGTAAACATAAACTGAGAATATAGATTACCTGTCGGCAATAGGTCATATTTCAGACAAGTTGCCGATTCAGTATTTTTAACTAGTATAGAGATACTCATAATAACCAATCAACCTTTTTAACCTATTCTTGTATGAGCAAAATTCTGGTAATTGATGATGATTTAGACATTTGTTTATTGTTAAAACGCTTTCTAACAAAACATCAATTTGATGTTCAGGTAGCAAACAATGGAAAAGACAGTCTTCATATTTTGCAAGAATTTAAACCGGATCTGGTGTTGACTGATTTCAAACTTGGAGATATGACTGGTGGAGAAATCTTAACAAAGATTAAAGAAAAATATCCACATGTTCCCGTTATTGTTATTACGGGATATTCTGATATTAAAATAGCAGTTGACGTTATGCGTTTGGGTGCATTTGATTATGTGACCAAACCTCTTTTTCCGGATGAAATTCTCCTTACTGTCCGAAAAGCATTAGAAGACTCTCAGGAAAAGGCTACCCAGCAAGTTGCTACACCAGTTATTGAATCTGGTAAAGCAGAACTAAATGGAGATAGTCTTGCAGAAAGTACCAAAAAGACAAAGACGTTTCGTTTTAACAGCGAATATATTTTTGGGAACGATCCTGCTTCCAAGGAACTTTACAGACAGATAGATCTGGTTGCTCCGACTAATTATAGTGTCATCATTTATGGTGAAAGCGGGTCTGGTAAAGAGGCTATTGCACGTGAAATCCATAAACGAAGCAAAAGACGTGACCAGCCGTTTGTGGCAATGGATTGTGGCGCTATTCCCCGGGATCTGGCAAATAGTGAATTGTTTGGTCATGAAAAAGGATCATTTACAGGTGCCTTAAGTACTAAAATAGGTCATTTTGAACAGGCAAATGGAGGAACTCTGTTTCTGGATGAAGTTGCCAACTTATCCTATGATGTGCAGGTATCCTTATTACGTGTGGTACAAGAACGAAGAGTGAAACGAATCGGTAGTACTAAAGAGATACCGTTGGATGTTCGCATTGTGGTGGCAAGTAATGAAAAGCTGATGGATGCTTTTCGTCAGGGTAAGTTCAGAGAAGATCTATTTTATCGCTTTAATGAATTTAGCATTGATGTTCCACCTTTACGGGATAGAAAAGAAGATGTTATGACCTTTGCGAGCCATTTTCTTCAAACTACCAATTCGGAACTGGGTAAAAATGTGAAAGGATTTAGCGATGATGTAATTGCTCATTTTATGAGATATCCATGGCCAGGTAATCTGAGAGAATTAAAAAATGTTATAAAACGAGCTACTCTTCTTACAGATGGAGATTATATTGAGGCTATAACCTTACCGTTTGAGATTTCGAATTATTCAAAGCTACAGTTTATTGATGATAGTCCAGTCGCCTTACCAATACCGGAAATAGAGACACATTCTGACGTTAATTCTGCTGCGGCTACTTTATCACGAAAGAATAGTCTGAAGGATGTTGCACATGGAGCTGAGTATGAAATGATTCTTAATGTATTGAAACAGGTAAACTTTAACAAAAGTAAAGCTGCCAAAATACTGGATATTGATCGGAAAACATTATATAATAAACTAAAAATTTATAACCTATAAAATTTTTCGTGCACTAACAGTATTGCTATGATGTGTAATTCCTGTTAGTGTACTTGTATATATGCAGAGTTAGGATATCTGCTCAATCTTTTACAGTCCATGCATCTTTCATCCATTATTCCTGGTCCTCGGCTTGATTCTGAAATCCTTACAGAAGATACTTTCCAGCGAATTATTGGACTCTCGTCTGTTATTATCCATATTCATGAAATTTCAGATCTAAAGATTATTTTTATCAATAAAGAGATAAATGATTTGTTAGGGTATAGTCTGGCAGATCTGGAGGAAATGAACAGATCATTGCCTGGATTATCTGATAAATTGTTTCCAGAAGGCTTCACAGGAGTTGATAATGGACTTCCGGAAGTGTGGCTTAAAGAAAGCACTGTAAAACATAAAGATGGAGGTGTAAGATACCTAAAAACAAGATATACAGTTTTAAAAAAAGGGGAGAAACAAGTTACCGGAATTCTGGGATATTCAGAGGATATTACCGAGGAGAAGATACTGTTGGAACAACTCAGACAACAGGAGTTGATTATGACCCAGGCAGAGGTAGCCATGAAATTTGGTAGTTGGGAGTGGGATATTAGTACTAATAAGATTGTATGGTCCAAAGGTCTTTGGGAAATATTTGGTCAGGATTCTCAATTATTTGAGTTAAACTATGATTCATTTCTCAGTCTGATTGATTTCAGGGATCAGAAAAGAATGAATGATTGCATTGCAAAATGTACACAGGATCATGTTCCATATGAAATAGAACACAGGATAATAAGACCTGATGGTGAACAACGAATTTTATTGGGTAAAGGACAAACCATTCTTGATGAGACAGGTAATACAATAAAACTTCGTGGAAGTGCAGCTGATATTACTGAAATAAGAAATACTACACGCCAGTTAATCAATAGCGAGGCTTTGTTGAAAGAAGCAGAATCTATTATGGGATATGGTAGTTGGGAACTGTGTCTGGATACTGGAAAGATGAGTTGGTCGAAAGGAATGTTTCAACTGCATGAGGTAGTTGAAAATGCTTTTCAGGCAATATCTTTTGATGAGTATCTATACCATTTCATCAAGAAAGAATATAGAGATATTGTTAAAAACGCCTCACTTGAGGCAATTGCTAACCAGCAAACCTTTCATATAGAAGCACAGTTGATTACTTCAAAGAAACAGTCCCGGATAGTAATTATTCATGGACGACTAGGAGAAGATGGGAGTGAGTATCCACGTAGAATGGTAGGTAGTATAAATGACATTACTCAATTACGTAAATATGAAGAGGAACTCGAATCAAAAATTCAGGAACTTAATCATTCCAACCAGGAACTGGAACAGTTTGCCTATGTTGCTTCTCATGATTTACAGGAACCTTTACGCAAAATAAGAGCATTTGCTGAGTTTTTGCAGCAACGCCTTGGTTCTAAACTTACAGAGAGTGAGTTTGATTCACTGGAAAGGATGAGAGAATCTGCCAAACGTATGCAGGAAATGATTCATACCTTACTTGAATTTTCACGAATTGGAAGGTCTCAGCAAACTTTTATCGAATTGGACTTATCTCAAACTTTGCAAAAAGTGTTGGAAGATTTAGAAGAGATGATAAATGAAAGGCAAGCTATAATACAAATTGGGAATTTGCCTAAGGTTATGGGGGTTAGTACACAAATGCACCAGCTGTTTCTAAATCTGATTGGTAATGCCTTAAAGTTTAATACCCATCAGCCAGTAATTGTTGTTTCTTCCAGTTTAAATCAGGAGATAGATACTAAAAAATACTGGCAAATATCTGTTTCAGATAATGGAATAGGCTTTGATGCTGAGTACGCTGAACAAATATTTATCTTATTTAGACGATTAAATGCGCGCTTTGAATATTCTGGAACAGGCATAGGTCTATCTATTTGTAAAAGGATTGTTGAAGGACATGGAGGCACTATATGGGCAGAAAGTGTTCCAGGAAATGGGGCTACCTTTACTTTTACATTACCTTTCTCTGAGTAAGCATATAAACAGACATTTTATTAATTACCTGTAAAAAAATCCTTTAAGAGAAATAAAGGTACCACTCTACAAATGGAAACTATTCGTGTGCTGTTAGTCGATGATGATGAAGATGATTATTTATTAATGAAAAACTATCTGAGTGGCATACCAGATAAAGAATTTATGGTCAGTTGGGCCTATCGTTATCAGGATGCCATTCAAAAAATTGCAGAAAAGAATCATGATATCTATATCTATGATTTCTTTCTTGGTGCAAAGAATGGGTTGGACCTTATTCGGGAAACCAAAGAAATTGATGAAGATGCTGCTATTATACTACTGACAGGTAAAGGCAATTCGGATATTGACAGAAAGGCGACAGAACTTGGAGCTATGGACTATCTTATCAAGAGTGAATTAGATAGCGAGAAAGTTGAAAGAAGTATCCGGTATTCCATTGAACGTATGTCTGCAATTCGGGCTTTACGCGAAAGTGAACGTAAATACCGGAATATCTTTGACCAGTCTCAAGACTTTATTTTTTTGATGGATGATAAAGGAACTATCTTGGATGTTAACTCAGCAGGAAGCCAGATTCTGGGATATAAGAGAGACGAGTTCTTACAGATGCAACTTCAGGACCTAATGGAAGAAACAGCACATAAGCGACAACTACACGAGTTGCTCCAGAATAAAAAAGAAGTAAGTGAGTGGGAAGCTGTTTTTCTATCCAAAAGTCAGAAAAAGCTTTATTGCCTTCTTTCGCTGGGCCGCCCGTCTAATGAGGATAACAGTTACTATCAGGGCACACTGCATGATGTAACTGAAAAGAAAAGACTGGAACGAAATGCTACTCTGGCTGAAAAAATGGCTGCCAGTGGACGTCTGGTACGTACAATGGGTCATGAAATTCGCAATCCTTTGACAAATATTAATCTGGCTTTGGACCAACTGGAAGCTGAGTTGGTAGATGACTCCTTTTCGTTGTATACAGATATTATCAAACGTAATGTGAATAGAGTAAATGGTCTGATTACTGATTTGTTGAATTCGCTCAAACCTACGGAAGTGAGGCGTACATTTTATCCTGTCCATCAACTATTGGATGAAACTATTGATCTGGCAAAAGATCGGGCTCATCTGAAGAAAGTGACTGTGGTGAAACAGTACGAAAAAACTGAGTGTGATTTAAATCTGGATAAATCACTGGTATCAATAGCTTTACTGAATATCATTATTAATGCTATTGAGGCAATGTCAGAAGATATAGGTACACTAACTATCGGAACAGAAATTACAGATACCTATTGTCTTACATTCATAGAAGATAATGGAGTGGGTATAAAAGAGGAAGAACTGCAACACCTGTTTGAACCTTACTTTACAACAAAACAGGATGGTATGGGGCTTGGGCTTGCAGCAACACTGAATATTCTCCAATCACATGGAGCAACAGTAGATGTAGAGTCTGAATTAGGGATAGGTACTAAATTTACTATCCGTTTTCCGAGAAATGAAAACCTGAATTAAATCTAAAACTAACCTTTTAAGAAAATCCTCATTTCTCAGCCAGAAGTGAGGATTTTTTATTTTCATGATTAATGGTCTTCATCTCATTTGCTGAATGTTCTGTTTCTTCTTTAACAATAAAGACTGCATGCTTAGACGGCTCTATAGGTGTCCCAAAACATTGTGAGTAAACCTTTGTAAACTCTGCACCAAAATAGAGGATAATAGAGGAGTAATATACCCACAACAGAATCACAATAATAGAACCGGCCGCCCCATATGTGCTACCAACATCAGATTGACCGAGATAAAAACTTATCAGAAATTTACCTAACGTAAATAATACAGCTGTAAATGCTGCACCAATTAATGTGTCTTTCCAGCGAGGGTTACCATCCGGAAGTACTTTAAATATTATTGCAAATAGTGCTGTAATGACACAGATTATAAGAATGTAATTTAGAGCATATGCAATATAGAGTGTGTAATCAGAGAATAGACGTTCTAACTGTTGGCTGAGAATATCTAAAAAAGCACTGACTATAAGAGATACCAATAGTAAAAAGCCTAATGTAATAATAAGAGAGAAGGATAACAGGCGATTTTGAATAAACTTAAACCACCCTTGTTTGGGTTTAGCCTTGATAGACCAGACAGAGTTTATAGAATCCTGAATTTCAATAAATACACCAGTCGCACTGAATATTAATGTCGCAATACCTATGATAGCCCCCATATGACTATCTCCAGATATCTGTACATTTTTAATTATTTCCTGTATTTGCAACGCTGCACTTTTACCAATTACCGAATCTATCTGACCGTAGATACGACCTTGTATAGCTTCCCTTCCATAGAATACCCCTAAGAGTGAGATCACAACAATTAGTAGAGGAGCTAGTGAGAAAACTGTATAGTAAGATAAAGACGCACTAAGCTTCATCGCATTGTCATTTATAAAAGCATTGAAGCTACCTTTTAATACTGTCCAGAAGTTTTGAAAAAATTTTTTTACATGCATAGTTGTACTAGTAAGGTCATTCGGAATCTCAACTAATGCAAAGAAAAATTTCGTAACTTCTTGAAATGGTTGATTTTGCTTGCGAATTGTAGAAAAACAGTCACAATTGTACCCTATCTACTGAATGGTTGAGTACTATACTAAGTGAGTTTATACTAAGAGAGTAATGGCATGATTCTTTGAAAATCTTTGGTAGTAAAAACAAACTGAATATACTAAACCTTATCAACCATGAGAAATTTATTGTATATCGTTGCCGTCATTTTATTGATTGGATGGCTTTTGGGATTTTTTGCATTTAGCCTTGGTGGATTAATCCATATTCTATTAGTAATTGCTGTAATCGCATTGATTCTGGCTGTTATTAGAGGTGCTGCCAGTGTGTAGCAGGGTTATATTTGTATTGAATCTTTTGGAATTACATATAAGAAAGATGTGAGAATTGAATGGAGTAAGATAATCTTTCTTTTGGCAAACAGCTTATATCATATAAGCTGTTTTTTGTTTTTAGAAATATGATACGTTGCAGGGCTTTTTAGAAAAGTTTGATGTGCAAATAGTATACTTGCAGGCTTTTACTGAAATAAAGCTGTTGAATGACAAAGCCATCCCTATTAATTATTGATGATGAAGTAAAGCTGAGATCGTTATTGACACGTATTCTTGAGCTTGAAGGATATACTATCTGGCAAGCATCTACTGTACGCCAGGGTTTACAAGAACTGGAAAAACACACAGACGTTTTACTGATTTTAACTGATGTTCGATTACCTGATGGGGATGGAATAGATCTGTTACAAAAAGTAAAATCAAAATACCCAGAGATAGAAGTTATTGTAATGACTGCCTATGGTACCATTTCTGATGGAGTAAAGGCCATGAAATTAGGTGCGTTTGATTATATCACAAAAGGTGATCAGGATGAACAAATGCTTCTCACCATAGAAAAGGCTTTGGAAAAAGCTCAGCTTAGAAAAAAAGTCTCAGAGTTGGAGAGTAAGATGAATACGCAGAGTGGTTTTGAGACAATTATTGGCTATGCACCTGCTATAACTAATGTAATCAATATGGCCAGAAGGGTCGCTGCAGCTGACACTTCTGTTTTATTGGAGGGTGAAACAGGAACAGGAAAAGAATTATTCGCACAGGCCATTCATCAGGCAAGTACACGAAAGGGAAAACCCTTTGTAGCAGTTAATTGTAGTGCTTTTCCCAAAGATTTGCTGGAATCTGAGATGTTTGGCTACCGGAAAGGAGCCTTCAGTGGTGCTGTATCTGATAAAAAAGGTTTATTTGAAGAAGCAGACACCGGAACCCTATTTCTGGACGAAATCGGAGAGATGCACACAGATTTACAGTCCAAACTCTTGCGGGTACTGGAAACCCAGACATTTACCAAATTAGGCGATACTAAACCTACCAAAGTGAATGTTCGTATTGTAGCTGCAACCAATCGAGACCTGAATAAAGAGGCAGAGAAGGAGCATTTTCGTCTGGATTTATATTATCGGTTATCGGTCTTTAAAATCCAGATTCCAGCTTTACGTGAACGCAAGGATGATATACCCGCTCTAGCTTTGCATTTCTGCCAGTATTATGCTTTAAAAACTAATAAAAGAATCGATTCCCTGGCCCCTGACTTTATCAAACAATTGTTGGGATATAATTGGAAGGGCAATATACGTGAATTAAAAAATATCATTGAACGAGCTGTTATTCTTTGTGACTCGGATCAA
The DNA here is from genome assembly GCF_030068545.1 of Xanthocytophaga flava. NCBI lineage: Bacteria > Pseudomonadati > Bacteroidota > Cytophagia > Cytophagales > Rhodocytophagaceae > Xanthocytophaga > Xanthocytophaga flava. Next base: position 92,923 of record NZ_JASJOR010000030.1, read on the forward strand.
CTTACAGCAGATCTGCTACCTATTGAAATTCTGTCAGATAAAACAGATAAAGCTATCAACCATTCTGAAACATCTATTTCAGCAATTGAGAAGATTCATATCCAGAAAATTTTGTCCGTAACAGGCGGTAACAAACCAGAAGCAGCTAATTTGCTTGGTATAGGTCTTACTACACTTTACCGAAAGATGCACGAATATGGTTTAGAATAACTCCATTGCTTTCTGTTAAAAAGCCCTGTAGATGCAAATATCTATAGGGTTTTTTATTTCACTCCAATCCTGTTGAAAATTCTATTTTATCAATTTTAGCAAACCCATTTTTTCATTTTGAAAAAAAATCATTTTCAAAATGAAAAAGTTAAAGCTCTTTAATTATTTCTTGTTTGAGGTAAGTAATTGATTTTTAGAAAGTTGTTGTTTATGTCTAATCCTTTTAGATAGATGGCATTTCATTTGGCATTAGTGAGGAAACGATTCGATAAAACCAAATCGAAATTAACTCTTAACAATACTCTTTTATGTCGCTTCCAATTCTGCTTTTCATTGCCTTTTTGCTTTGCTTGATAGGATTCTTCTTGTCCTATAATTTACCAAAGAAGAAGACTTCAAAAGTTTCTGTTTCTAAAAATTATAAATCATAATCGGTTACTACTATGTCTGACGTTCTGATGATCATTCTACTTGTTCTTGCTGGTCTGATCTGCTTCTGGCTATTTTTTAAATCTGTTGACTTTTTTGAAAATGTTTAATCTGTCAACCCTCTCTACTTTATGATTGCCTTACTAATTATTTCTATTGTGGTTTTTGGGTATCTGTGTTATGTACTCATCAAGCCTGAAAAGTTCTGAGAATATTTGTTTACGCTTATAAAATTTATACTATTCTATGATAAATGAATTGGCAGGAGTTGTAGTCATTTTCGCTGTTATTATTTTGACAGGCTACATCCTGGGTAAATATATAGCCAAAGTTTATGCAGGAGAGAAATCTCTGCTGGACTTTATGTCTCCACTGGAAAATATGTTCTATCGCCTGTCAGGTATTGATCCAACACGGGAAATGACTTTGAAGCAGAATTTGTTTGCCCTGCTTACAATCAATCTTATCTGGTTTTTACTAGGTATGCTGGTATTAATGACACAAGCGTGGTTACCTCTTAATCCGGATGGTATTCCGAATATGTCTCCTCATCTGGCTTTTAATACTACTATCAGTTTTATTGTTAACTGCAATCTACAACATTATTATGGCGAGTCAGGGGTATCATACTTTTCACAGTTGTTTGTTCTGACGTTTTTTCAGTTTGTTTCTGCTGCGACCGGTATGGCTGCTTTTGCCATTCTCATTAATGGGCTACGTGATCGGACAACAAGTGATCTGGGGAATTTTTGGAATTACTTTATAAAAAGCATTACCCGTATCCTGTTGCCTATTTGTGTGATGCTGGCTATTGTCTTTGTGATTAATGGTATGCCTGCCACATATGAAGGAAAGGAAACCATTCATACTCTAGAAGGAGCCACTTTACCTGTGTATAGAGGACCTGTAGCTGCTATGCTACCCATCAAACACCTGGGAACTAATGGGGGTGGTTACTTTGGAGCAAACTCTGCCCATCCATTGGAAAACCCCAATTATTTTACCAACTCTGTTGAGTTGATTGCACAAATGATCCTCCCTGTGGCGTTGGTGTTTACCCTGGGTTTTTACCTGAACAGACGAAAGCTTTCCTGGATGATATTTGGTGTGATGACGATAGGCTTCCTAGCACTGGCTATTCCGACTATGATTGCAGAAACACAAGGCAACTCTGCTATTGCAGCTATGGGAATTAACCAGTCTCATGGCAATATGGAGGGAAAAGAAGTGCGCTTTGGTCCGGTTGTTTCCGGATTCTGGTCTATCGCAACAACCGTAATCTCAACTGGATCCGTAAATGGTATGCAGGATAGCTTAACTCCACTTTCCGGCTTGAATGCGTTACTGGCAATGATGATTAATGCTTTTTATGGTGGAGTAGGTGTAGGCTTCGAAAACTTCTTCATCTACCTGATTATTGCAGTATTTATATCTGGTCTGATGGTTGGACGTACTCCAGAAATGCTGGGGAAGAAAATTGAAGCACGGGAAGTAAAGATTGCTATGATTGTGGCTTTGTTATCTCCGTTTTTAATTCTGGTTGGTACAGCTATGACAGCTTGGTTTGCGGCAAATAACGCAGCCCTGGTAGGATATGGTGGTAAAGAATCCTGGTTGTACAATCCTGGCTTCCACGGATTTTCGGATATACTCTATGAATTTACTTCCTCTAATGCCAATAATGGTTCTGGTTTCGAAAGTCTGGGAGATAATACTCCCTGGTGGAATATTGCTACGGGTTTTGTTCTGATCCTGGGGCGCTATATACCATTGATCGGGCCTGTAGTTATAGGAGGATTGATGGCTCGCAAGAAATTTATTCCAGAATCATCAGGTACCTTACGTATTGACACAGTAACCTTTGGTGTGATGATTATGGCTGTTGCAGTAGTGATTACAGCACTTTCATTCTTTCCCGCACTGGCATTAGGACCTTTAGCAGAATATTTCTCTATGTAATTGATTTTGGGAAATATATAATATATGTTCTGTTTGTAACTTATTGTTTATCAACGAAAAATGGCAACTAAAAATAAATCCGGATTATTTCGGAAAGAATTTATGGCCGATGCTTTGAAAGAATCATTTGTCAAACTTAATCCGGTTACAATGATTAAAAATCCAGTCATGTTTACCGTAGAAATTGGAACAGTAATTATGCTGGCTGTGTGCCTCAATATTCTATTGACAGGTGAGGTAAGCCAGGGATCTCTGGGATATAATCTGAGTATCTTTGTTATTCTTTTACTTACACTCTTGTTTGCCAACTTTGCAGAGGCATTAGCGGAAGCAAGAGGAAAGGCTCAGGCAGAATCCTTACGAAAAACCCGTTCAGAAACCCCGGCTAAGCGTGTACTTTTGGTTGGAGACATTAAACTGAATGAAATTCAGGTAGTGAGTTCTTCTCAACTTAAGAAAGGAGATATATTTGTATGTGATGCTGGAGATGTAATTCCTGCTGATGGGGAAATTATAGAAGGATTAGCTACAATTGACGAATCAGCGATTACAGGTGAATCCGCGCCCGTAATTCGGGAAGCAGGTGGAGACCGTTCAAGTGTAACAGGCGGTACACTGGTATTATCTGATCATATCAAGGTGAAGGTAACCACTCAACCCGGTGAAAGCTTTCTGGATAAAATGATTGCGTTAGTAGAAGGTGCAAGCCGCCAGAAAACTCCTAATGAGATTGCACTTACTATTCTGCTGGTTGGTTTTACACTTACCTTTTTACTGGTAACAGTTACACTCAAACCGTTTGCTGATTATGCACAGACTCCTATAACTATTGCTGCACTAGTATCCTTGTTTGTATGTCTGATCCCAACTACCATTGGAGGATTGTTATCTGCTATTGGGATTGCCGGTATGGACAGAGCGCTACAAGCAAATGTAATTACCAAGTCAGGACGTGCTGTAGAAACAGCAGGGGATATTGATACGTTGCTTTTGGATAAAACGGGTACAATCACCATTGGTAATCGGAAAGCGACAAATTTTTATCCTGCAACCGGAATTGACAAAAAGTTATTCATTGAACATTGCATGTTGAGTTCACTGGCTGATGAAACACCAGAGGGAAAATCAATTGTTGACCTAGCTGGTACTAGTTTAAATGGATCTGCCTCTGGTAAAAAAGAGCTACCGCAGGGTAGTCTATTGATTAAATTTACCGCAGAAACCCGTTCCAGTGGTGTAGATCTGACTGATGGACGCAAAATTAGAAAAGGTGCTTTTGATGCCATTAAACGAATGGCATTACAGAGTGGAAATACTTTTCCAGTAGAGACAGAAAATACGGTAAGAGATATTGCTGCTAATGGTGGAACTCCTTTAGTCGTTGCAGAAAATAATATGGTAATGGGGGTAATTGAATTGCAAGATATCATCAAACCAGGTATCCAGGAACGATTTCAGCGTTTGCGCAAAATGGGAGTGAAGACTGTGATGGTAACAGGTGACAACCCGTTAACTGCCAAATATATTGCAGAGAAGGCTGGGGTAGATGATTTTATTGCCGAAGCTACTCCAGAACAAAAGTTAAACTATATCCGTAAAGAACAAACTGGTGGTAAGCTTGTCGCTATGATGGGTGACGGTACCAATGATGCACCTGCTTTGGCTCAGGCAGATGTGGGGGTTGCTATGAACTCAGGTACACAGGCTGCAAAAGAAGCTGGTAACATGGTTGATCTGGACAATGATCCTACCAAACTTATTGAGATTGTTGAGATTGGTAAGCAACTACTCATTACTCGTGGTACACTCACTACCTTTTCTATTGCCAACGATGTGGCTAAATACTTTGCCATCGTACCCGCTTTGTTTATGGGATCGATTCCTGCTTTACAGGCTTTGAATATCATGCATTTGACAAGTCCTCAATCAGCTATTCTGGCAGCTGTGATCTTTAATGCTATCATTATTCCTTTTCTGATTCCTTTGGCGTTACGAGGTGTAGAATATAAACCAATTGGAGCCAGTGCATTATTGAGAAGAAACTTACTGGTATATGGTTTGGGAGGTGTTATCGTCCCTTTTATAGGGATTAAAATCATAGATGTAGTGATTACACTATTGGGAATGGCTTAAAGAGATTTTTCAGATTGGTAGACACATTAACACTGATCTGAACTCCCACTATTTTACTTACTTAATGAACTTTGTATATGTTATCGTATTTAAAACAATCCGTCATAATTACGTTAGTATTGTTTGTGTTTTTGGGTGGTATATATCCTTTATTTGTTGTAGGAATTGCCAGAGTCGTTGGCCCAAATGGGGGTAAAGGAGAAATCATCAAACGAGGAGAGAAAATTGTAGGGTTTGCTAATGTAGCGCAACCCTTTACCTCTGACAAATATTTCAATTCGCGTCCTTCTGCTTTCAACTTTGATGCAACAAATGGCTCTTATGGCTCCAATGCTGGTCCATCTAATCCGGATTATCTGGCAACTGTTCAATCCAGAATAGACACTTTTCTGGTACATAATCCTGGAATTAACAAATCTGATATTCCTTCTGAATTAGTTACAGCTTCTGGTAGTGGACTTGATCCTCATCTATCTCCGGAAGCTGCTTATGTTCAGATTGCACGTATTGCTCAGGTCCGTAAGCTTTCCCAGGATAAAGTCAAAGCATTGGTTGACGAACAAATGGAAGACCGTTTTTTAGGTATCTTTGGTCCTCGTCAGGTAAATGTCCTGAAGCTGAATCTCGCTTTGGATAACCTTAAATAATTTCTTATTCAGTTAATTTTCTTACTTAAATAAAAACCAGTATAAATGAAAAAATGGATTGTGGCAGCTTGTTTGACTGCTTCAGTGGTTCTTGCTCAGGGACAGACTGTATCGACTACAGATAGTATTGAAATTGCTAAACCTAAGTTGACATTTAGTGCTTTTGCAGACATTTATTATCTATATGATTTTAACCAACCTGAAAACCATGAACGTCCAGGTTTTGTATACGCACATAGCCGGCATAATGAGTTTGCTCTCAATAATGCGGTTATAGGGGCTGCCTATACTTCTGACGTCGTAAGGGGAAATATCGGATTGCATACGGGTACCTATGTACAGCGGAATTATGCTGCTGAAACAATAAATGGTTCGGAAGTACTTAAGTATATTTACCAGGCTAATGTTGGTGTTCGCTTAGCCAAAGGGCTGTGGCTGGATGCTGGGATCTTACCTTCACACATTGGATATGAGTCGGCATTATCTATTGATAATCCAACACTCACACGATCACTAATGGCCGACAATACACCATATTATGAAACAGGAGCAAAGCTTACCTGGGATATCAGTGATCAACTGACCATTTCCGGACTAGTTCTGAATGGATGGCAGCGAATAGTTGAAACAGATCAGAATAAAGCCTTAGGTACACAGATTCAGTATAAACCTACTAAAGGCGTCTTATTGAATTCCAGTACGTTCTTTGGAAAAGAAGGGACCTATCGTTATTATCATAACTTCTATACCGTTCTTGATCTGATCGACAAAGTTACCATTATTGCCGCTTTTGACATTGGCTGGCAACAACAACTGGATTTAAATGGTAAAAAAGATGGCACCAAAACTTGGTGGAATCCCAATCTGATGGTTCGATACAAACCAACAGATAAAGTAGCCATAACTGGAAGAGTAGAATATTATAATGACCCTAATAACATTATCATTGCACCTACAGCTCTACCTGATGAAATATTTGTGACCGGTTTTAAAACATTTAGTCCCTCATTGAATCTGGATTATTTCCCAATTGAAAGCGTAGCCTTACGTATTGAAGGGCGATTATACTCTGCCTCAAATGCTGTGTTTATGAAAGACAATCAGACTAAAAAGACAGATGGTATAATTACAACCTCTATGGCATTTAAGTTTTAAGTTTACCAAAAAGAATAAAGTTAGAGGAGATACAATCCTCCTTTGACTTTGTATATTCATTCTATCGTATAAATTACGCTATTCATCATGCCTGAGCTAAGCCAGAATGAGTCTGCTGATCATTTTTTACAACTCATTCAGAAATCACGGAAAGGGAAATTTAAGCTCTACATAGGAATGAGTGCTGGTGTCGGAAAGACATACAGAATGCTTCAGGAAGCCCACCAGTTGATTCGTAGTGGTATTAATCTGAAAATCGGATTTGTAGAAACACACAATAGAGCAGAAACTGCTGCATTGGTAGGAGATCTGCCAACTATTTCCAGAAAAAAAGTATTTTATAAAAGTAAGGAACTGGAAGAAATGGACCTGCAGTCTATTCTAAATCAGCATCCGGAAGTGGTAATAGTAGATGAGCTGGCACATACCAATATTCCTGGTAGCAAAAATGAGAAAAGATGGCAGGATGTAGTTGAATTGCTTCAGGCTGGTATCAGTGTGATCAGTGCAGTAAACATTCAGCATCTGGAAAGCTTGAACAACCAGGTATATCATATTACCTCAGTTGAGGTATCTGAAAGAGTGCCTGATCATGTATTACGTATGGCAGATGAGATAGTAAACATTGATTTGCCTGCAGATGAACTGATTCAACGACTCAAGGATGGAAAAATATATCATGGTGCAAAGATAGAAGCCGCATTGTCTAATTTTTTTCGGTCTGAACAGATTTTACAACTTCGGGAACTGGCATTAAAAGAGGTTGCCTATCAGGTTGAGAAAAAGATTGAAACAGAGGTGCTGGGGCCCAATCGATTACGTCCTGAAAAGCTATTGGCCTGTATTAGTTCAAACAATGAAGGAGCACAGAAAATAATCCGTCAGACTGCCAGACTTGCCAGCTACTATGATGCCAGTTGGTATGTGGTGTATGTTCAGACTCCACGCGAAGATCCGGATAAAATTAAACTAGCATCCCAGCGACATCTGATCAATAATTTTAAGATGGCAACAGAGATGGGAGCGGAGGTAATACGAGTAAAAAACAACAGTGTGTCAGATGCTGTTTTAAACATTGCTTTGGAGAAACAAATTAGTTTTATCATTTTAGGTAAACCCCATTTTAATCATTGGAATTTTGTATTCAAGTCAACTTTATTACGAAATATGCTTCTTAAAACAGAATCCACACCTATTGATTTAATCATTGTATCCTAAATGAAAATAAAAACCAAACTGGTAGCAGGGATTGCTTTTCTATTTGCCTTATTTGTTATAATCGGAGGGTTGGGTGCATACTTTATCAAATTATTGTCCAATGAATCTGATCAGATTATTGAGGATAATTATGAATCTGTAGAGTACACCAATGCCATGACGCAGGCGTTAGATGAAATGAAAAGATACCATACCGAGTTTTTTTTCTCTCCCAATCAAGATAGCCTTACCAATCTGGTACGTGAACAAATGCTCAGACAAGCTATTGTTGAATTTGAAAAAAATCTGAAAAATGAAGAGGATAATATAACAGAGTCCGGTGAGAAAGAATTAGTACAATCTCTCAGAAGTAACTATACACATCTGCTACAGCTGACTCAGTCTGCTACAAATAGGTCAACGCCCTCTGATTATTATTTTAATGAAATAATCCCTCAATATAAAGATCTCCAGAAGGATATTTATCAGATTTCAGAGGTAAATCTGTGTGCAATAGATCGTAAGAATAATAGTGCACAGGCTACAGCTCAAAAAGTATTGAGTTATATATCAGTGATTGGAGTTGTAGCCTTCATTGTATATTTCACTTTCTTTTTGAATTTCCCAGGATATATCGCTAATCCTATTCAGGAATTATCCCATAGTATCAGACTCCTTGCCAACAAAAATTATCAGCAACGTTTGCATTTTACATCTAATGATGAATTCGGCGAAGTCGCTAGTGCATTTAACTCGATGGCGGAAAAATTGGATGAGTATGAAAACAGCAACCTAGCTAAAATCCTGTTTGATAAGAAACGTTTGGATACTGTGATAAATAATATGCGGGATGCTATCATCGGATTGGATGAGAATTTACGCATATTATTTATTAATCAGGAGGCTACAAAGTTGATGGTAGTAAATTCTGAAGAAGTGACAGGGAAATATGCTCCTGATATAGCACTAACCAATGACCTGATGCGGAATTTAATTCAGGATCTTGTCACTGATGCAACTTCTGAAAGCCAAACTCCACTAAAGATTGTAGTGGACAATAAAGAATCCTATTTTACAAAGGATATTATTGATGTGGTGTTTGTGCGTACAGGTGAAACCAACTCCCGAAAAATTGGATATGTAATTGTCCTTAAGAATATTACTCATTTTCAAGAATTAAATGTAGCCAAGACTAACTTCATTGCCACAATTTCGCATGAATTGAAAACGCCAATATCTTCGATCAATCTAAGTTTAAAACTACTGGAAGACGATCGTATCGGAAGTATCAATGAAGAACAAAAATATATGATTGATAATATAAAGGCGGATACACAACGATTATTAAAAATTACCCGTGAGCTACTGGATTTGACACAGGTTGAGACTGGAAATATCCAGTTACATTTCAGGGCTACCAAACCGCAAGAGATTATTGACTATGCTTATGAGGCTCTAAAAGCTCAGATGGATCAAAAAAATATACAAATAGAGATTATTGCTGACAATACTCTCCCTGAATTATATATCGATCGGGAGAAAACTGCCTGGGTAATGATTAATCTTTTGTCTAATGCAGTACGTTACTCATCAGAACAAAGCAGAATCATTATTAGCGCAAAACAGGAAAATAAAACTGTGGTTTTTTCTGTACAGGATTTTGGGAAAGGAATTGACAAAGTTTACCAGGAAAAAATATTTGAACGGTATTTTCGTATTCCAGAACAGAGTAATGGTTCTTTAGGTACAGGCTTGGGATTAGCCATTTCAAAGGAATTTATAACTGCACAAGGTGGAAAAATATGGGTGGAAAGTGAACCTGAGCAAGGAAGTATTTTCATGTTTACTATTCCTGTAACATTGGTATAAATGGCATTAATGTTACTTGTAAACCCATAGTATGATAAACAAACCCACTATGTCACCACAGGAAGAAGAAAATTTATTCTGGAATGCAATTGAAAAATCTAATAAGTCACAAACCTCTCACTGGAGTGATTATGATATTGAAGAGCATCTTGAAAATCTGGTTGAACTACTTTCTCATCACAGCAAAGAAGAGTTAGTTATTTTTGAAAAGGTATTTCAGGAAAAGATGTATGAGCTTTACACTGCGGAGATTGCCGAATTGTCAATAATCTTAGAAAATGGATATACAACTGAAGATGGCAAAATTATTTTTGATGATTATATATCTACTGATGGTTTCATTTATTTTCGGTGCTGGCTTATATTAAAAGGAAAGGAGTTTTTTGAAGAAATCACAGAGGATATAAACGCTTTTATTAATGGAAAATATAGTTTTGATATAGGCAATAATTGGGCTGAAGGACTTTTATATGTTTCTGAAGAAGCATATGCTATCTATAATGATAATGAAGAAAAGATTGAAATTCAAGATGCTGTAACAAAGTTGTTTCCAGATGTTATTCATTATGACTCATTAGATGGAGAAATGGATGGAGTACCTATAAGTGGGGAAGACCTACAGGATATATACCCTCAACTAGTTAAAGAAATAACAGATTTAAGGAATATGTAGATGGTTATATAATAAAAAATGTGATAGCCAATGAAAATTATTGGCTATCACATTTTGAATATTATGATTTATAGAAATTAATAGGCTGCTTGGCTGGAACGCAGATATTGACTGATTGTATCATGCGTTCTTTGAATGCTATCCCGCTGACTTATTAGTGTCTCACGAAGGCTAGCAGATACATTGTCTTCCAATGCGTCATCATAGGCTTTAATAGCTGCCTTATCTCCAAATTCGCAAGAGCTTAGAATCGATTCACGATCTTTTCCTGTGAAAGCTGCTTTCAGATCCATCCATGCTTTATGGATTTGTCCGGTAGCAGTTGTACCTCTTTCTGGCTCTCCACCCAATGTTGTTACTTCCTGTATCAAATCATTACGGAAGCCTCTACTCTCATGGATAAGATTGGCAAACATCGCCTTCAAATCTACATCTTCAAATTCAACATCTTTCATGGCTCTTTCATAGCCTTCGATACGATCATTCAAAATTTCTATAACATCATTTAAAATAGAAACTGATTTTTCACTAGCTGACATAAAAACGTTATTTAGGTTAATAATCAATACATATTTATGCCTCTAATGCCAAAAAATGCATGCCATTATGTTTTTATCTTATAGAAAAAAAGCAATAACCAGCCCAAATGTATAGGCTGGTTATTGCTTTTTCATAGGTTATATGCTTCTAATAAGCCATTATGCAGTTTTTGGGTTGAATACTTCTGCATCTGTAGAACCCAAACCAGATTGGGTATTATAATCAGCAACAGAGGTTCCCAGAGGCTTGCTAGCAGCTTCGCCTACAGACATATCTACATAATTGAGGTTTTCAACACGCTGTTCAATGTGATCGATCAGGAAAGATGGGCCGTCGATTACCGCATTGCGCTCTTTTACCTCAACAACTATAGGTCGGTTCATTGATCCTGCAATCATGGTCGGGATATAGATATACCGATTGTTTTCTTTGTGATCCATTGCATAACCACTTGCTTGCAGAATAGCATCCAAGCGATCTTGTCCTGTATCAGAGTCACCATAGCGAACACTGGTATGTGAAAGTGTATTACGGCTTGCAAAGCGATATATATCAACTGCAAGAGCTACACCCCAAAAACCTATGAATAGCCATAAACGCCAGTCCAGGCTAGTACTTCCCTTTTGCCAGTAGGACAAGCCCATGAATAAACCGATGATACCTGCCATGATTAAAGCGGAGAAAGCAACTCTCTTGGTTACTAAGGCTCCAATGTTGGTGTCTTTCATACTTGTAATTGTTATGATAAAAACATTTTTACTGTGAGAATTCAGATTTGATGTAGAACTAATACAATATTAGTTGCTTTTGATTTTTGTTAGAATTTGTTTATATCCGAAATATTGCGCTGTAAGTTTATCTAACTGTTTAGTGGTTCGTGGCCTGAAAAAATGGATACTTCACTAAGTTAAAGTATTCTTTTTTAAAGAACAAGTTTTCTTATAGTAAGATTGTTCCTTTAACATAAATACCATTTTTACCAGAATGGTGACCGTTGGAATGGGAAAATTTTTATAAATACTGATAAGGTTTTAAAATGTGACCCTATTCAGAAGATCCAGTGTAAGAAAAAATGTAAGAAATAAACCTTTTTTCGTTGTTTTTGAGTTAAATGAAAAATATCTATACTCTATCTAAGATAGGAGTTCCAAATACTTTTATAGTTAGCAGTGTTTACATTTGAAATTACTTTTGATTTTTTGCGAAGAGTAGCTGAACTTTGCCATACTATTACCTGACAGATGATGACTTATGCCTTATTTACAAGAGACAACCTATAGATCACCCTTTTACCTATTTAATGGTCATTTACAGACGATCATCCCTGCTGTTATGCGAAAGGTAAACGGTATATCCTATTACAGAGAACGTATAACTACTCCTGACGAAGATTTTCTGGATTTGGATTGGGCTTTTGCAGAAAATAAAAGAAAAACAGAGCCTACCCCATTAGCCATTATTAGTCATGGACTAGAAGGGGATAGTCAACGGCCTTATGTAACTGGGATGGTACGTATATTAACATCAGAAGGCTACGATGTACTTGCATGGAACTATAGAAGTTGTAGTGGCGAAATAAACCGTCAGAGAAGATTCTATCATATTGGAGCTACCGATGATTTACACACAGTAGTTGAGTATGTAACTCAAATGAAGCCAGAATATACAGAAATCGTTTTGTTAGGATTTAGTGCGGGAGGCAACATTACTCTAAAATATCTGGGTGAACAAGGTGCTTTACTAGCACCATTTATTAAAAAGTCAGTAGTATTTTCCGTTCCTTTAGATGTGAAAACCAGTAGTGCTAAGATTTCGAAGCCTCAAAATTTTATTTATGAACAACGGTTTTTGCGCAGTCTTCGAAAAAAAATTCTCAAAAAAGCTGAAATTATGCCGCAGGAGATTGACATTATGCCTCTTCAGACTATCCGTAAGCTTAAGGAATTTGATGACGTATATACGGCTCCTCTACATGGATTTAAAGATGCAGTTGATTATTATACCCAGAACAGTTCCAAGTTTTTTTTACAAGGTATTAAGGTTCCTACATTAATTGTCAATGCAATCAATGATCCTTTTTTATCCCCTGAATGCTTTGATCAGTCTCTAGTGACAAATCTTCCTAATGTATGGTTACAGATTACTCAGGCAGGTGGACATTGTGGGTTTATGTATCAGTCATTACAAAACACTTTTTGGTCTGAGACGAGAGCTTTATCTTTCTTAAAGGAGTCTGATTTCTAGAATCCAGCAATAATCTTATTCTTTTATAGATTGCTCTCTGTTTCGTTGAAATTGCTCTGTATAATCAGGCGCAATTGTACCAAATAACGAATCCCAAAATGTAGTGTAGAACCCAAAGTTGTATTGCTCATTTTGATGATGCTGGTAATGAAAAGTAGCAGTGGCGATCAGTTTTACTACTGGAATTCTGAGCCAATTGGCTGGAAATAATTCAACATTCATATGTCCTAGCATTCCAAAAATGACATTTAATGTCAGATACAGAATCACAGCATATAAATTGGCTGGAAATACTAATAATAAAATAACCCATAAACTTCCAAATGAAAACGTTTCAAAGGGATGCAACACGAAAAGATCAATAGGCTGAGGATTTGTGTATGTATGATGTAGTTTATGTACAATTGAATAAAGGAAGGTTCGGTGAACAATATAATGGAGAAAGAACATGACTGCATCCATAGTTAGAATGAGTATAATTGAGTCTATAACAATGCGATAAGAAATACTTTCATCAAATTGTATGTATCCCCGCTTCCAGCATTCATAACCTGCATACGTAATAAGAGTATTGATAATAACTGAAATAGAAGCCAGTAAAACTTCTTTACTGGTTAATGTCTCAACTAATTTTGAGAGTTGCTTTATACAGAAACCATAGGTCAACCAGTTGCTGATAAGCAATGTTAATAGGACAATAGTTGCATTCTCAAGCCAAAAAAATCCAAAGGCTTCCCAACGATTAATACTTTCCAAAAAGTGCAGCATAGGATAAAATAGTAAATAACGTGCTGTAAATTAAGTAGATTAGCTTGTTTATATAAGAGTGATTCTCTCTTTTCCTTACAAAGCACCTATTCCATATGATTTTGCCAGTTTTGCTGAATCTATCTTCTTCAGACTAATGGGAATGAACAATTTACAAAATGGCAACGTTATGAAGTCGTTGAAAAAAAGTATTTTTGTAATAGGCAAACTTCTTACTTACATTAATGCTTTCTGTCTGTAAACTATTGTCTCTGATCTGATAACCGCATAATCCATCACATTTTGTACGCCATAGTTGATATTGAGACCACGGGAGGGCAGCCTGACCGTGACCGGATTACTGAAATTGCTATCGTTTTACACAACGGCAAAGAGGTGGTAGAACGTTATGAAACATTGATCAATCCTGGTCGTTCTATTCCTTATGAGATTACTCAGCTGACAGGAATTTCTAATGAAATGGTACGGGATGCACCTCCTTTTTATGAAGTGGCTCGCAAGATTGTAGAACTTACCGAAGGAGCTATTTTTGTTGCACATAATGTCCGTTTTGATTACTCATTTATCAAGTCTGCATTCAAAGATCTTGGATACAATTATCAGCGAAAAACATTATGTACAGTACGAATGAGTCGGAAGTCATTTCCGGGTCTACCCTCATATAGTTTAGGCAAGTTATGTCATTCGCTTGGTGTTACTATTGAAAATCGCCACAGAGCAATGGGAGATGCTGAGGCAACTGCAGAGGTATTTGGGATGATTATGAATCAGCATCAGATTACTGCAACTACGTCTGCTGATGTTGAGGATTGGCTTGCCCTTGAGGTTAAATCACAAACGTTACCACCTCGTATAACAAGAGAGCAAGTTCTGGCATTACCTGAAGATACTGGAGTTTATTATTTTCATGATGAACATGGGAAAGTTATGTACGTTGGAAAGAGCATTAATATTCGCAAACGTATCATTCAACATTTTCAGATAGATTATAAGAGTCGTAAATCAATAGAGTTTAAAAACAACATAGCTAGTATTACCTATGAGTTGACTGGGAGTGAACTGGTGGCGTTGTTATATGAATCGGATGAAATAAAGAAGATAAAACCTCGCTTCAATACACAACAAAAGAGATCACGTGCTGTCCCTTTTTATGGAATATATGAAGAAGCAGATAAAAATGGATACATTAATTTATATGTAGAAAGATTGTCTTCAGATAAAGAACCTTTAACCATGTTGGATAATTGGGAGGATGCCCGTAACTTTTTATATAACAGAGTTCAGAAGTATGGATTGTGTCTTCAGAAATGTGATTTGCATAAGACAGGAGGCCCTTGTTTCAATTATCATATTCATCAGTGTAAAGGTGCTTGTGTAGGGCTTGAACCTGTAGACGAATACAATAATCGCGCACGAGCTGCGATTGAAAGTTTCAGTTTCCAAAACGAAAGCTTTTTTATTGTTGGCCGAGGCAGACATGAAGATGAAAAGTCTGTTGTCTGTATTGAAAAAGGACGATACATAGGATTTGGTTACATTGATACTTCTATAGAAGAAGCAACACATGAAAACCTGCGGGCAAGCATACGTAAATACCCTCATAATCAAGATATTCAGCGTATACTATGCGGCTATGTACGTAACAATCGGTATGATAAGGTAATCCCCTATCAATCACTGTCTATGAAAGCTGTTGCAAATGATCCTGATTAATCTAATACGTAACCCATAACTATTGAAAAGGATGTATGAGTAAACATCGGCGTAAATCCCACCTCAAAGAAGAACAAAGAGAATTTGGATTTGGAAATAAACTTACTGACGCTACTACCAGACTAATTAATAAAGATGGAAGCTTTAATGTTGTTAGAAACAACAAAATATTAGGTCGTTACTATCTGGATCCTTATCATCGCTTTATTACCATGCGATGGCGTAAATTCTTTTTGATATTTCTGCTATTCTTCTTTGGCATAAATGGTGCATTTGCTGTAGTCTATACTTTGTTAGGCTCTGAACAGTTTCAGGGAGTATCCAGTGCAGGATATTTCAGTAATTTCTGGGATATGTATTTTTTTAGCACACAGACATTCACTACTGTTGGATATGGACATATTGCACCAATAGGTTGGTTGGCAAGTATGATCGCATCCCTGGAATCAGTGGTTGGATGGTTATCATTTGCTATTGCAACAGGTTTATTATATGGTCGTTTTGCAAGGCCCCAAGCACGCATATTATATAGTAAACATGCAATAGTTTCTCCTTATAAAGCCGGGATGGGTTTAATGTTTCGTATTGCCAATGCCCGTAATAGTCAGCTCATTGAAGTTGAAACTGAGGTAATTCTTAGTCTGATTGATAATGGCAATGAAACTCCTCGACGAAAATATTATAACTTAAACCTGGAACTCAATCGTATTAGCCTGCTTTCCTTAAGTTGGACGGTTGTTCATTCTATTACAGATTCGAGTCCATTATATGGTGTAACATTACAGGATTTGAAAGATAGTGATGCTGAATTTTGGGTTATGATTAAAGCTTTTGATGATACGTTTGCACAGGTAGTATATCAGCGAACTTCTTATTCCTGTGATGAGATAACATGGGGCGCAAAGTTTAAACCAATGTATTCACCAATTATAGGAAGTAGTAAAATTGCTCTGGAACTTGATAAAATTAGCGAAGTTGAAAAAGTTGACCTGCCTGAACTGATTATGGAAGTAGAAGAGGAGGAAAGGGGAGTGTCTGATTTATGAGATATAGTTTTTGAGAAATATATTTTTTTATATCTGTAACAATAGGTAGCGTTGTTGTATCTCTGTTAAAAAAATATTAGTATATAAATCATTTATTACTCTACCCGAGGAAAACTAGCAATAGAAAACAAAAAGGTTGAAATTTGGAGCGACCAAGCCACCAAACCAACCTTTGAGGATGAAAACAATCATCAGTGAGCAAGTTATCAAAATTTTAGACAAA